>NZ_JBHUGI010000003.1:0-50106 GCF_042681925.1 Sporosarcina siberiensis | reverse complement strand
GTTGATAGGTCCGGGGTGTAAGCGCGGCGACGTGTGTAGCTGACGGATACTAATTGATCGAGGACTTAACCAATAAAGAAGAATGTACTTTATTCTTCGCTAATAAAGAGGTATGATTGACCTCGATTCGTCGGAAGGATCTAACGATTCTTCCAAAAAAATGTCCGTTTTATCCAGTTTTGAACGAACAAGCAACGTTCATAAAAATAATGCTTGTAATTTTAGAATCACTTGATATAATGAGTAATGTGCTTGAAAAAGAACATTCAAGTCTGGTGGCAATAGCGAAGAGGTCACACCCGTTCCCATCTCGAACACGGTAGTTAAGCTCTTCAGCGCCGATGGTAGTTGGGGGTTCCCCCCTGCAAGAGTAGGACGTTGCCAGGCACTAAAGAAGTTATTACCTTTAATGGTAGTAGCTTTTTTTTTATACATATATATATACTGCTTTAAATACAATTTTAATGACCATAGATGTAAAGAGGAAGTGAAATGAACATTGAGCTATGCGAATCGACCACTTGTTCAGCAGCTTGTTAAGTTTCTGGAAAATAATCCAGCATCACTCCATGTACCAGGACATAAGAATGGAGCTCTATCCGGATTGCCATTGGATTTACGTCTAGCGCTTCGTTATGATTTGACAGAGCTTGAAGGTCTTGACGATCTTCATGAACCCGAAGGGGTTTTAAAGGATGCAATGGAAAGGTTGACCGGGTTTTATGGGTCTAATCGGAGTTTCTTCCTTGTTAATGGTTCAACTGTTGGTAATTTGGCGATGATCTATGCTACGTGTAGCAAGGATGATGTAGTCATTGTGCAGCGAAATGCACATAAGTCGATTTTCCATGCAATTGAATTGACTGGTGCAACAGCTATACTAATCTCACCTCCTTGGGATAGTGAGTCAAGAACAATTGGAACTGTAAGTGCTTCTCAAATTCGTAAGGCAGTTAAAGAGTATCCTGAGACGAAAGCGGTTATTCTTACATATCCTACGTATTATGGTGTAACTGGAAAAGAGTTAGAAGAGGTAATAGTATACTGTCATGGACAGGATATACCCGTGCTTGTAGACGAAGCTCATGGCGCTCATTTTGTTGTAGGGGAACCGTTCCCACAATCGGCACTTGAACTTGGAGCTGACGTTGTCGTGCATTCCGCACACAAAACGCTTCCTGCAATGACAATGGCTTCTTTTCTTCACGTGAAATCCAAATTGGTTAGTTCAGAGCGAGTAGCGCATTATTTAGGTATGTTGCAATCGAGTAGTCCATCCTATCTGTTAATGGCTTCTTTAGATGATGCACGTGCATATGCTGAGTCATTTAATGAAGAAGATAAACTAAACTTTATTAAACAAAGGAAAACATTTATTTTAAATCTAAAAAGTATTCCATATTTAAATGTAATTGAAGTGGATGATCCACTCAAATTACTTATACGTGCAAAGGAGTATTCAGGTTTTGACCTGCAAAAGCTTTTTAATGAAGAAGGGCTTTATTCAGAGCTGGCAGATATGGAACAGGTTCTGTTTATTTTACCGCTTCTTAAAGTCGATATTGAATTTCCTTTTGAGGGAATTTGTACTAAAGTTCGAAGGGCATTTTCTAAGCTTGATAAGTCAATGAAAGTAGATGTATTACAGCAATCAGTTACCATTGATAAAGAGATATCAAAGTTGGATGGTTCATTTAATAAACATAGAAACAATGAATTTACATGGATCGATTTTGAGGATGCAATTGGTGAAATGTTGGCCTATTCAATTATTCCATATCCACCAGGAATCCCACTTATACTTGGTGGGGAAAGGGTAACAAAAAGCCAATTGAATACTCTTGTTGCACTTCATAAAAATGGTGCAAAGTTTCAAGGTGCTATCCGTTGGAATGAAAAACAAATTTTAGTAGTAAATAGAGAGGCGGGGGAATAACATGACAGATAAGGGGTTATTCATTACCTTTGAAGGTCCAGAAGGTGCTGGAAAGACAACTGTAATAAAAGAGTTGTATGACCGACTTAAAAGCGATGGAAGGAAAGTCATCTTAACTCGCGAACCGGGTGGAGTCCCAATAGCGGAAAAAATTCGACATATTATACTTGATAATACACATCAGGAAATGGATGCAAAGACGGAAGCTTTACTTTATGCTGCTGCACGCCGACAACATCTAGTAGAAATAGTGATTCCAGCATTGAATGAAGATACAATCGTTTTATGTGACCGGTTTATTGATAGTTCCTTAGCGTATCAAGGATATGCTAGAGGGCTTGGTATTGAAGAAGTCCTTTCGATCAATCAATTTGCAATTGGTGATACAATGCCTGATTTGACACTGTTTTTTGATATAAAGCCAGAAGATGGTCTTGCAAGAATATCTAATAATAGTGGACGTGAACAAAACAGACTGGACAACGAAAGCATAAACTTCCACAAAAAAGTGTATGAAGGTTATCAATTACTGATTGAACGCTTTCCAAATCGTATTCATACAACGGATGCGAGTCAATCTAAAGATATTGTAAAGGAAAATGTATGGGAAATCATGTCTAAATTCATTTAATATCCAGATACGTGGTATAATAAAGAAAAGTAACCTAAAGGGAGAGATAATCGTGAAATTGATTGTAGCTGTTGTACAAGACCAAGATAGTAACCGGTTGTCCGCTGCGTTAACAAAAAATGATTTTAGAGCAACAAAGTTGGCGAGTACAGGTGGTTTTCTTAGATCCGGGAACACGACCTTTCTAGTAGGTACTGATGAAAGTCTTGTACCAAAAGCGCTTGAATTGATACGTGAAAATTGTCGTTCAAGAGATCAGATGGTTGCCCCTGTATCTCCAATGGGTGGAAATGCGGATTCATATATTCCATACCCAGTTGAAGTTGAAGTCGGAGGAGCAACGGTATTCGTTCTTCCAATTGAACATTTTCATCATTTTTAATGATTGGAATGAAGTCTAATGAAAGTCAATAGTGACTACCGAACTGGTCTTGATAAAATTAGGAATGAGCATCTACAAAATTCACGTAGTGGAGACCAGTTTGGGAAAATGGTTGAAAAACAGGCTCAAAAGCTCCATGGTGAGCAAGTTCCCCGACTATTAGGCGATATATCTACTGCCTCAGATCGCATTGCAAGATCTAGAAACCTTCGTGATATGGCTAAATTTAAAATGCTCGTTCGCCGCTTTATGAAAGAAGCCGTTGAATCAGGTATGGGGTTAAAACAATCACATACATGGAATCAGTTTGGTGAAGGACGACGACTGAAGATTGTAGAAACAGTCGATGTTTTGTTAATTGAATTGGCTGAGGATTTATTGAATGAAGAAAAGACCTCAATCGATTTATTAGATAAAATCGGAGAAATTAAAGGGCTTCTTATTAACTTATATATGTAAACCCGTGTTTTCTGTCACTTAGAAACACGGGCTTTTTTGAAATAGGAGGGACAGTATAATGGCACCGGAAGAGCAAGATATACTTATTAAAAATCAGAAGGTTGTTATTACACGACTCTCATCTAGTTTTAAAAATAACCGGATAGGACATGCATACTTGTTTGACGGTAAAAATGGAACAGGAAAAGAAGCTACGGCGCTGTTTTTTGCAAAGCTTCTCCTTTGTAAAAGTCCTGTCGAATATGTTCCATGTGAAACATGTAGTTCTTGTCGAAGGGTGTCTACTGGGAATCACCCCAATATAACTTTGATACATCCCGATGGCCAAAACATAAAGAAAGAACAAATATCCGAACTTATTTTCAGTATGACTAGAAAAGGGTACGAATCCGGGAGGAAGATTTATATAATTAAATCTGCGGATCGGATGAATAACGCAGCTGCAAATACTTTGCTTAAGTTTCTGGAGGAACCGGAGGGCGATGTAACAGCAATTCTACTTACGGATTCTTATCAATCACTTCTTCCAACAATTCAGTCGCGTTGTCAACGCATATCATTCCTTCCTCCATCCCGTGATGTAATGATAAATGAACTTATAGAAACAGGACTTACAATGTCAATGGCAGCAACAGTTACAATGATAACGTCCAATAATAATGAAGCTTTATTGCTTGCCAACGATGAACAATTTGCACAGGTACGAAAAACAGTGTTAAAATTAGTAGAAGCATCAGAAACAAATGTCCATGAAGCACTTTTGTTTATTCAAACAAACTGGTTGCAAGTTATTAAAGAAAAGGAAGACGTTGATCTTGGACTTGATTTGCTTTTATACGTTTACCGAGACATTGTAACGTTGAAAGCTGGATTGGATTCGACATTAACTTTCCCAGACCAAAAAGATTCTTTCAAAGGTCTTGCAATGAGGATGACGTATGGCCGACTCTCTGCGATAATGGAAGCGGTGCTACAATCTAAACGGCATCTGAACAGTAATATGAATCGCACGCTTCTAATGGAACAATTGGTGCTCAACATGCAGGAGGGGTTACTTGTTGTATAAAGTAGTAGGAGTCCGCTTTAAAAAGGCGGGTAAAATATATTATTTCGATCCACGTGATTATGAACTTGAAGAAGGCAATTATGTAATTGTTGAAACAGCTAGAGGAGTCGAGTATGGAAAAGTTGTTATTCGTGCCAGAGATGTTGATGAAAACGATATAGTGTTACCTTTGAAAAAAGTAGTTCGTCCTGCCACACCGGCTGATTTAGAAAGAGTCGAAGAGAACAACAGCGAAGCCATGCGGGCTTTTGAAACAGGCGTTGAGAAAATCGAAGAACATAAACTCGAAATGAAACTCGTTGATGTAGAGTATACATTCGATAGGAATAAGATTGTCTTTTATTTCACGGCCGAGGGAAGAGTAGATTTCCGAAACCTTGTTAAGGATCTTGCTTCGATTTTTAGAACGCGTATTGAATTACGTCAAATAGGAGTTCGAGATGAAGCAAAAATGCTTGGTGGTATTGGCCCTTGCGGTAGAATGCTTTGTTGCTCTACATTTTTGGGTGATTTCGAACCCGTTTCGATTAAGATGGCAAAAGATCAGAATCTATCTCTAAATCCATCTAAAATATCTGGCCTATGTGGCCGTTTAATGTGTTGTTTAAAGTATGAAAACGACGATTATGAGCAAGCAAAAGCACTTATGCCAGATGTTGGTACTAAGATTGATACACCTGAGGGAGTTGGAAGAGTTGTTGGTTTAAACCTTCTAGAACGACTGCTTCAAGTTAGTTTGGTTGACCAAGATCTTGTCCTTGAATATACCTTAGAGGAAATAATGAATCCAGAAAATAATATGGCTCATTTGATAAAATGATGGGGTGAGAAAGTTGAAAGAAAGGAATTTTTTAGACAGAGTGATGAAGTTTGAACAAGAGCTTGAAGCCATGCATAAGCAATTCCGTGAATTGATAGGATTCGTCGCAGGAATGACGGAGGAAAACTATTCGCTTCAACTCGAAAATCATCATCTGCGTAAAAGGCTAGAAGAAATCGATTTAGAATTGCAACAACCGGCGAAGAAACAACAACTTGAAAGAAAGGGACAGACAATTGATGTTGGTGAGGGTGTCGACAATTTGGCGCGCCTCTATAATGAAGGGTTTCATGTTTGTAATGTTCATTATGGTAGTGCTCGTAAAGGTGAAGACTGTCTATTTTGTCTGTCTTTCTTAAATAAACAAAATGTGTAATTAAAGCCGACCCTATTGTGATGTAGGCATCGGCTTTTTTTCTTTTGATAGGAGTGATTGTATGAAAGAATTATTGATTGATGATGAACGATTGGATTATTTGTTGGCTGAAAACTTAAGAATTATTCAAAGTCCCTCTGTGTTCTCCTTTTCTCTAGATGCGGTACTATTAGCTAAGTTCGCCTATTTACCACTTCGAGCAGGGAAAGTTGTAGATCTTTGTGCAGGTAATGGAGCAATTCCACTTTTTTTAAGTGCTAGAACAAAAGCAGAGATTACTGCAGTTGAATTACAGGAACGATTAGCCGACATGGCGGATAGAAGCATCCGTTACAATAACTTAGAACATCAAATTCGAATACTAAATGACGATGTTATTGGCATTGCTGCAAAAATCGGTTATGAATCCTATGATACAGTGACTTGTAATCCCCCCTATTTTTTAGCTCATGAAGCAAGTGAAAAAAATTTAAAAGAACATGTAGCCATTGCGAGACATGAAATTCATCTAACACTTGAACAAGCAATTCAATCCGCAAGTGAGTTGTTGAAACAAGGTGGGAAAGCAGCATTTGTACATCGCCCTGGCCGACTATTGGATATTGTTACCGCAATGAGAGCAAATCGAATCGAGCCAAAACGAATTCAGTTTGTTTATCCAAAAGAAGGGAAGGATGCAAACACACTACTTATAGAAGGTACGAAAGACGGTAAGCCTGACTTGAAGATATTGCCACCACTATACGTATACGGTCCTAACGGTGAATATACGGAAGAAGTGAGGCTGTTACTTTATGGACACAATAACTAATCATCTGTTTTATGTACTTGAATGCAATGATGGATCTTACTATGCAGGGTATACAAATAATTTAGAACGAAGAGTTCGTGTACATAATGAAGGTAAGGGTGCAAAATATACTCGTGCTAAACTCCCCGTGCACTGCATCTATCACGAAAAACATGAGACACAACGTCAAGCCATGCAAGCCGAATATAGGTTTAAACAATTAAAACGAAGTGAGAAGGAAATTTATATCGCGAAGGGGCCTGGTAAGGATGAAGTCGCAAAAGAGTGCTGAAGTTAATGGCGGAAAGTTGTTTCTTGTTGGGACACCAATCGGGAATCTAGAAGATATGACGTATCGAGCCATTCGGATAATGAAAGAAGTAGATGTGATAGCGGCTGAAGACACCAGAAATACAATTAAACTATGCAATCATTTTGAAATAAAAACTCCGCTAACTAGTTATCATGAACATAATATACTGATAGGTGGAGACAAAATACTAGCACTACTTAATGAAGGGAAAAGCGTCGCACTTGTTAGTGATGCTGGAATGCCTTGTATATCAGATCCGGGCGCAGATATTGTTTCAAAAGCGATTATTGCCGGGTATGATGTTGTCCCAGTTCCGGGTGCAAATGCTGCGATCAGTGCACTTGTTGCCTCAGGGCTTATACCACAACCATTTCTTTTTTATGGATTTTTATCTCGCAATAAAAAAGAAAGAAGTACTCAGTTGGACATGTTGAAAATGAGGGAAGAAACAATTATCTTTTATGAAGCACCACATAGATTAAAGGAAACGATACGAGCGCTGAATGAAATACTTGGAAGTTCCAGACGTGTTGTTCTCGCTAGGGAGCTAACGAAACGTTTTGAAGAGTTTTTACGTGGAACGCTTGAAGAAGCCTTAGTTTGGGTAGAATCTAACGAACTAAGAGGAGAGTTTTGCATTGTTCTTGAAGGGGACGATGGATTGGAAATAGAAGAGAAAGTAGCTTGGTGGCAAGATCTTTCCCTTAGAGATCATGTAATTGAATTGATGGATAGAAAAGGAATACGATCAAAAGAGGCAATTCGTGAGGTTTCACTTGAACGCGGTTTGAGTCGTCGTGATGTTTATAAAGAGTATCATGTCGAATCGGATTAAAAAATGAAACAAAAAAATCCAGAACGTATTTCAGCTCCGGATTACTCTTTAGTTTTTTAATCTTTCTTGAATTTCTTGAATTAATTGTTCAGCACCTTCTGGACTCAAAATTAACTTACCGTCGATTAAACGTAAATTATCATCTGAGACATCTCCAGTAATTGAACATGTCATATTGGGCATATATTTTTTCAAAATAATTTTATCTTCATCTACGTAAATTTCTAATGCATCTTTTTGAGCAATTCCAAGTGTACGGCGTAATTCGATCGGAATAACAACGCGTCCAAGTTCGTCTACTTTTCTTACAATACCAGTTGATTTCATGATACCGATCTCCTTTCAATTATAGTTTTCAAAAGAATGTGACATGTTGCATTCGTCTCATTTATCATACCAAGTCTTCCAATTAACGTCAATAAAATAATCTTGAAATTATGATGATAATAATGATTTTAGTAGAGTTAATTTGTATGTGTTCGATTAAAATTGCGAATACTTCTAGTGTCAACTGAGGTATTTCATTGTATCGTTCTTGTATTTTCGATAGAATAGAAACTATATATACTTATATTGGAGGAGTTTTTGTGGCTGAACCGAAGAAAACATATTATATTACGACACCAATTTATTACCCAAGTGGAAAATTCCATATTGGGACTGCTTATACTACAGTAGCTTCCGACGCAATGGCCCGTTACAAACGGCTACGTGGATATGATGTACGTTTTCTTACTGGAATGGATGAACACGGACAGAAGATACAAGAAAAAGCAGATGAAGCAGGTTTACCACCACAGGAATACGTAGATGGAATTGCAGATGTAGCGAAAAAAGTGTGGAAGCTTATGGATATTTCCTATGATGATTTTATTCGAACAACGGAAGAGCGTCACAAGGTCGGTGTTGAGAAAATTTTTCAGAAATTTCTCGATAATGGTGATATTTATAAAGGCGAATATGAAGGTTGGCATTGTACACCTTGTGAGTCTTATTTTAGCGAACTTCAGCTTGATGATGGGAATTGTCCGGACTGTGGTCGCCCCGTTCAAAGAATTAAAGAAGAGTCGTATTTCTTTAATATGAAAAAATATGCGGATCGATTGTTGAAATATTATGAGGACAATCCTACGTTCATTGAACCTGAGTCACGTAAAAATGAAATGATTAATAACTTTATTAAACCAGGTCTTGAAGACTTATCTGTTTCTCGGATGTCGTTTGACTGGGGAATTAAAGTGCCGGGAAATGCAAAACACGTAATATATGTTTGGGTTGACGCATTGACAAACTATATAAATGCACTCGGATATGAGTCTTCGGATGATTCATTATTCAATAAGTATTGGCCTGCAGATGTTCATGTTGTCGGAAAAGATATTGTTCGTTTCCATACGATATATTGGCCAATATTCCTAATGGCGCTTGACTTGCCTTTGCCGAAAAAAGTGTTTGCACATGGTTTTATTATGATGAAAGATGGTAAAATGTCGAAATCTAAAGGCAATGTTGTTTATCCTGAAATGCTTGTCGAACGTTTTGGACTTGATGCGACACGTTACTTTTTACTACGCGAGTTACCATTCGGTCAGGACGGAGTTTTCTCTCCGGAAACATTTGTTGAGAGAACAAATTACGATCTTGCAAATGACTTAGGAAATTTATTGAACAGAACCATATCGATGATCAATAAATACTTTGATGGTAATATTCCATCTGAAGGACTTGTCCCAACCGAATATGATGAAAGTTTGCGGAACTTTATTACTGAAACTGTGGAAAAGTATGAGTCTTCTATGGAGGAGATGCAGTTTAGCACAGTTCTAGGTGAACTTTGGGCATTGATATCGAGAACAAACAAATATATTGATGAAACATCACCTTGGGTACTCGCAAGAGAAGAAGCAGATAAAGGAAAGCTTGCTTCAGTTATGGTACATCTTGCAAATTCATTACGTCATATTGCAGTATTATTACAGCCGTTCATGACAAAATCTCCAATCCAAATCGTTTCACAATTAGGACTTGATGAAAGCTTACTTGGTTGGGATACACTTTGCGATTTCAATGCAATTCCAGAAGGTACAAAAGTAATTGAAAAGGGAGTACCCATCTTCCCGCGACTAGACCCTGAAGTTGAAATCGTTTATATACGAGACCAAATGGCGATATCAGCACCGGATGAGGTAGAACCAGTTGAAGTTCCTGAACCAACAATGGATGAAATTGCAATAGAGGACTTCATGAAGGTAGATCTACGTGTTGCAACAGTTCTTGCATGTGAGAAAATACCAAAGGCAGATAAACTACTAAAACTGCAATTGGATTTGGGTTATGAAAAGCGTCAAGTAGTATCAGGAATTGCAGAATATTATGAGCCTGAAGCCCTTATTGGCCAGAAAGTAATCGTTGTTGCAAACTTAAAACCTGTTAAATTACGCGGAGAGCTATCACAAGGAATGATTCTAGCCGGAAAATCAGACGGCATTTTAAAAATCACCTCCGTAGACCAAGCCCTAAAAAACGGATCACAAGTGAAATAAAAAAGCGGAAGGAGCCGTTCAGATGCGACAGGCATAAGGCAGTTTACGATGAGGCGTACTCCAGCCTCCTCGTAAATAGACTTATGACCCCGAGCGTCTGGCTCCTGGAGACTAGACAAATAGAAAAGCGGAAGGAGCCGTTCAGATGCGACAGGCATAAGGCAGTTTACGATGAGGCGTACTCCAGCCTCCTCGTAAATAGACTTATGACCCGAGCGTCTGGCTCCGTTACAAGAGGTTAAAGCAGCGTCCCTCATGGAAACGTTGCTTTTTCTGTTTAAAGTAATAAGTGAATAAGGAACAATGGAATAAGGGATACTGATTTGAATATTCCAACAAGACTTTGAAATGTAATCAAACCGTAATACAACTGTAAGGAAAGTAACAAAGAATTAAAATACAATGAAGTAGCTGTGAGGAGTGGGAGTTTGTATATTGATACTCATGTTCATTTAAACGCGGACCAATATGAAGCGGATCTTGATGAAGTAATTGCACGTGCTTTGAAAGCAGGTGTAACTAAAATGATCGTCGTTGGTTTTGACCGAAAAACAATAAATAAAGCAATGGAACTTATAGAAGAATATCCATTCATATATGCAGTAATTGGGTGGCACCCAGTAGACGCAATCGATTGTACAGAAGAGGATTTAACATGGATTGAATCTCTTACTGTTCATCCTAAAGTGGTAGGCATTGGTGAGACAGGGCTTGATTATCATTGGGAAAAGTCGCCAAAAGCTGTTCAGCAAGAATTGTTTAGAAAACAAATTAAATTAGCTCAAAAAGTGAATTTGCCGATAATCATTCATAATCGCGATGCAACAGCTGATGTTGTTCGCATTTTGAAGGAAGAAAATGCCGAGAAAACGGGTGGAATAATGCACTGTTTTGGCGGTAGTGTAGAAACGGCAAAAGAATGCATTAACATGAATTTTTTTATTTCTCTTGGAGGTCCTGTAACATTTAAAAATGCGAAGACACCGAAGGAAGTCGCGACAAAAATTCCACTAAAACACTTATTAATTGAAACAGATGCCCCATACTTAGCACCACATCCTTATCGTGGAAAAAGAAATGAGCCTGCTCTTGTAACGTTGGTAGCAGAAGAGATTGCGAGACTTAAAGAACTAACTGTTGAGGAGGTTGCGAGGGTAACAACCGAGAATGCTTTAAATATTTATAAAATCGAATGTTTAAAAGACTGATATAGTAGCTATACTTTGTGTGGAGAGTTTGCTTCCTTAATTTGTTAAATTTCAAGTTCACAAGAGTTGACACTCTGAAAAGTAACCTATATAATCACACGAGTGATGAAGGAGGAATTTTTTTCATGTCAAATAGACCCATGAAAAGTCTGTTCTTTAGTTCATTGAGGAGTAAAGAAGTTGCGGTTACAGTCTTAGCGTTTATATTGTTTTTTACTGTAATTACACTCGTTTTCTATGAAGGAACAAAAAAGTCAATCACATTAGATGTGAATGGCGAAGAACTAGAAATCAAGACGCACGCACATACAGTAGCAGATCTATTATCCGAACAGGATATAGATATCGCAAAAGAAGATTTAATAAAACCCTCAGTGAATACATCAATCGTGGATGGTATATCGATTCGATGGGAACAATCTAGGCAAGTTTCAATACTCGTTGATAAGGATAACAAATCCATATGGACGACGAAAAGTACGGTTAATGAAGTGCTTGAAGAAGCCGGTATTGTGGTAGGCGAACACGACGAAGTAATACCGTCACTTAACGAGGAACTAGCAGACACGGATTCAATTACCGTTCTTAAAGCGTATGAAGTAACGCTGAATGACGGTGGGAAAGAAAAGAAATATTGGACGACTTCGACTACGGTCGCTGACTTTTTAAAGAAAAAAGATATTCAATTGAGCGATTTAGACCGGTTGGAAGCATATGAACAAGAACTTGTTATGCCGAATTCTACAGTCAAGATTGTACGAGTCGAAAAGGTCACCGATGTAGTGGAAGAACCTGCGAACTATGCAGTTGAAACTAGAAGCGATTCATCTTTACTCAAGGGGCGAGAGAAAGTTGTCCAAGATGGAGAGAATGGTAAAGTTTCACGTAAGTTCGAGGTGCTCAAAGAGAACGGAAAAGAAGTCTCACGTAAAATGGTCGAAGAGACAACAATTAAGCAACCAAAGAAGAAAATTGTAGCAATTGGAACAAAGGTTTTGGTTGCGAGTGCTTCTACAACCAAATCAAAGGGTGCAGTTGGTGTATCACGTAATAACTCTGCAGCGCCTTCTGGTGGAAAAGAGTTTTATGTAACAGCAACAGCTTATACAGCACATTGTAATGGTTGTTCAGGAATTACAGCAACGGGAATCAATTTACGTTCAAATCCTAATTTAAAAGTGATTGCAGTCGATCCGAGTGTAATTCCATTAGGGTCTAAAGTGTGGGTTGAAGGCTATGGTTATGCAGTAGCAGGAGATACAGGCGGTGCCATAAAAGGTATGAAAATTGATCTTCATGTTCCTACAAAAGCGGTTGCCTATAAGTTCGGTAGACGACAAGTGAAAATAAAAGTCATCAATTAATATGCATCCACAGGACTTATAACGGTCCTGTGGATTTTTATGTTTAATTAGAGGCTCTTCTGTACAAGGCTTTATGTAGAGAGTAGAATTACTTTAACTGCATTCAACAGAGGCGGATGATTCGAGTTTTCAATTACTTTACATAATAGGTTGAGTGGGAACTTGAACGTAATTAAATCTGGCCGTAATTAATATAATTGAATGGAAAGAGGATTTATAATGAATGTACAAGAAGTAATCGTCGTAGAAGGAAAGTCAGATACAATAGCTATAAAACGTGCGACAAATGCAGATACAATTGAAACAAATGGTTCAGCAATTGATGAAAAGACACTTATTCGCATACAACACGCTCAGGAAACGCGTGGCGTCATCGTATTCACTGATCCGGACTATCCGGGCAGAAGAATCCGTGCGATTATTGAACAGCGTGTAGCGGGCGTAAAGCATGCTTTTTTAGAAAAAAAGAAAACGATCGCAAAAAACGGTAAAAAAGTGGGTATTGAACACGCAAAAGACGAAGATATTCGAGAGGCAATTCGTTCGGTCTATACAATTGATCATCTACCGACTATTGATATACCACTTGCATATTTAATCGAGGCTAAGCTTATTGGACACCCAGAGGCTAGAAAAAGACGTGGGCTATTGAGTGAAATGTTGCGTATTGGTCAAGTTAATGGAAAAGGTTTAAAAAAACGTCTTGAGATGTTTCGCATTGACAAAGATCGTTTAGGCGAAGCACTAAAAGTGCTTGACGAGGAGGAAATTTAAAATGAATAAAGATATTGCAACACCAGTCAGGACGAATGAGATTCTTAAAAAGCATGGATTTGCTTTTAAAAAGAGCCTTGGACAAAACTTCCTAATTGACCCAAATGTATTGAGAAATATTGTCTCCCATGCCGGTTTGACTAAGCAGACCGGTGTTATTGAAATAGGTCCCGGAATTGGTGCACTTACAGAACATCTTGCAAGAGGAGCTGGAAAGGTTGTAGCGTTTGAAATTGATAATCGTTTACTCCCAGTTCTAGAAGATACACTTTCCCCGTATGATAATATAACAGTCATCCATCAAGACATTCTCAAGGTCGACCTGTTACAAGTAATGGAGGAACATTTCGCAGATTACGATGATGTGGTTGTAGTTGCCAATCTTCCTTACTATGTAACAACGCCAATCATCATGAAATTTTTGCTCGATAAAGTACCGATATCAGGCATGATTATTATGATGCAAAAAGAAGTGGCAGATCGCATTACAGCAAAACCGGGAACGAAAGCATATGGCTCTTTGTCAATTGCAATCCAATATTATATGGATGCCGATGTTGCAATGATTGTTCCAAAAACCGTTTTCATTCCACAACCAAATGTAGAATCAGCAGTTTTGCGCTTGATAAGAAAAGAAGAACTACCAGCTGAAGTGATTGATGAAAGCTTTCTTTTTGAAGTTTCAAGAGGATCATTTGTTCAACGACGCAAAACAATATTTAATAATTTACAGTCCTCTTTGCAGAATGGAAAGTTAAGAAAAGAAGAAATTTTGAAAGCTTTAGAAAGAGCTAGTATTGATCCAACCAGGCGCGGAGAGACTTTATCGATTAAAGAGTTCGCACTGTTGTCAAACGAATTATATGGAGAGTTTTTTGTAGCGAAAAAGAATGACAATTACTAGTCATATTTATAAAAGAGTTCACATTTTTTGTGAAAAGGTATTGACAAATGCAAAGTGTTATTGTTAAAATGTCGGTTTTTATTGACAAAATTTTTTGAATGTGTTATGCTTATTCTCAGTGAGGTGTAAGCGACATGCCAAAAACATTAGCGGATATAAAAAAGTCATTGGATTCTCATCTCGGGAAACGTTTGCATTTGAAAGTGAACGGTGGCCGGCGTCGAACAATCGAAAGAGCCGGAGTTCTAAGTGAAACGTATCGTGCTGTTTTTGTTGTTGAACTTGATCAAGAAGAGAACGCGTTCGAAAGAGTATCTTACAGCTATGCAGACATTTTGACTGATGCAGTTGAAATAACAATTCTTGATGGTGCAGATCATACTGCGTTTATAATCAAGTAATACTAGTTCTTATAAATTAATGATTTTGACTCAAGCACTTTTCTTTGGCAACCAGAAATGGAATGCCTAAAGGATAAGTGTTTTTTCTTTGTATTGACTCATACTATCTAAGTCAGTCAAAGAGGAGGAAAACCGAATGGCGAAAAAACGTATAATGTCCGAAAGCTTAAAAGAAGAGATTGCGAAAGAGCTTGGATTTTATGATGTTGTTCAACGTGAAGGTTGGGGAGGTATAAAAGCACGTGATGCCGGTAATATGGTGAAGCATGCATTAGAAATGGCTGAACGTGGTCACGCTAAAGGTAAATAGTCTTTTTAAAAAGACCCTAGTCCACTAACTGACTGACAAAAGAACAAAGATTGTCTCAAATCATTTATTAGTGATTTTGAGACAGTCCTTGTCTTAGTTATTAAACTAATAACGTCTATTATAGAAAATATAAAGGTGTTCATGAAAATCAACGTGCAAAATACAACACCTATGGTAAAATAGGGAACTAAGACGTTCTATAAATGGAGGGAGCCGGATGCTTTACGAGAAAGCGCCTGCAAAGATTAATTTAACACTCGATGTTCTACATAAACGTTTGGATGGCTTCCACGAAGTAGAGATGGTCATGACGACGGTAGATTTAGCTGATCGAGTATGGATTCGTGCAATAGAAGGCGGACAAATAAAAATTAAGTCTTCTGTACAATTTGTTCCAACGGATCGGAAAAATTTGGCTTACCAGGCGGCTGATTTGATTCGAACAACGTATGGTATTAAACAGGGAGTAGAAATAACTCTTGAAAAAAGAATTCCTGTAGCTGCTGGTCTTGCTGGAGGTAGTTCGGATGCGGCTGCAACATTACGAGGTTTGAATAAACTTTGGAAATTAGGGCTCGGAGCAGACCGGCTTGCTGAACTTGGTGCTCAAATTGGTTCGGATGTACCTTTTTGTGTATATGGTGGAACTGCGCTTGCCACCGGTCGTGGTGAAGTGATACAGAAAATATCGGCACCACCAAATTGTTGGGTTATCCTTGCGAAACCTGTACTGTCTGTTTCAACGGGTTCAATATTTAAGAACTTAGATTTAACTTCTGTACAACATCCTAATACAAAAGATATGTTAGAGGCTTTAAAAACAGGGGATTACAAAGGAATGTGCCGTTCGGTTGGTAATGTACTTGAACCGGTTACAATGGATCTCTACCCTGAGGTTACTGTACTTAAAGAACAAATGATCAAGTTTGGGGCGGATACGGTCCAAATGAGTGGCAGCGGGCCTACAGTTTTCGGACTCGTTGAACACGAGTCTAGAGTACCCAGAATTTATAATGGATTGAAGGGGTTCTGTCGAGAAGTCTATGCTGTTCGAATGCTTGGTGAACGTCATTTGTTTGATTAAACACGTATAATCATGTTAAAATACTGATAAAACATTCGTGTTTAGGAGTTGATCGTATGAAGTGGAAAAGAAGTGAACGATTAGTAGACATGACTCGATATCTACTAGAGTCTCCGCATGAACTTATCCCTCTCACTAAATTCTCTGAACGTTATGAATCTGCAAAGTCCTCTATTAGTGAAGACTTGACGATTATAAAAGCAACGTTTGAAGAAACAGGTGCTGGTAAACTTGTTACTGTTACGGGTGCAGCAGGAGGCGTTAAGTTTATACCGAAAATGGGTGACTTAGAAGTTCGTGAAGTAATTTCACTTCTTATGGATGAACTCGGTCATTCAGATAGACTTCTGCCGGGTGGATACTTGTTCATGGCAGATCTTCTGGGCAATCCCTATATTATGGATTGTGTAGGGAAAGTTTTTGCATCTAGATTTTCAGATACAGAGATTGATGTCATCATGACTGTTGCAACAAAAGGAATCCCAATTGCACATGCAATTGCTCGTCATTTAAATGTACCTGTTGTAATTGTTCGCCGGGATAGCAAGGTAACAGAAGGTTCTACAGTTAGTATAAATTATGTTTCCGGTTCAACTAGACGTATCCAAACTATGATGTTGTCAAAAAGAAGTATGAAAAGTGGACAGAAGGTACTTATTACAGACGACTTCATGAAGGCTGGTGGTACAATGGTGGGGATGAAGCATCTTCTTGAAGAGTTTGGGTGTGAACTAGCTGGAACAGCAGTACTTGTTGAAGCAGAGCATCATGAAGAAGTGATTCTTGACAACTATTCATCACTCGTAAAGCTTCTATCGGTAAATGAAAAAAATCGTACAATTGTTTTAAGCGAAGGAAATTACTTTTTGGAAGGTGGAAAATAATATGAATTTCATAGAAACAGAAAACGCGGCAAAAGCGGTTGGTCCTTATTCACAAGCGGTAAGCGTGAATGGTTTTGTGTATACATCGGGTCAAATCCCCCTAACGGCAGAAGGCTTGCTCGTGGATGGTACAATTGAAGATCAGACGAATGTGGTATTTGCAAATCTTAAAGGAGTTCTAGAAGCTGCTGGTTCTTCCCTGGACCAGGTTGTTAAAGCAACGGTGTTCATTACGGATATGAACGACTTTGCAAAGATAAACGACGTATATGCTAAGCACTTCGGCGAGCACAAACCTGCACGTTCATGTGTTGAGGTTAGTAAACTTCCAAAGGGTGTTAACGTAGAAATCGAAGTAATTGCCTTATCAAATAAATAATAAAGATATGCTTGAGGGCCCACAATCTTAACTGATGTGGGTCCTTTTTCATTTTTTTAAATATTGTGCCTACTAAAGAAGGGAAATCATTACTTTTGCTGAATATAGTGTTTATGCATTGTAAGTAGAAGGAGTGATAGCCGGATGGAAGTTACAGACGTAAGACCAAGGAGGGTGGAAACCGAAGGAAGGATGAGAACAATGGCGTTTATCACTTGTGGAGCTTCTATCGGTAAATGAAAAGAATCGTACAAATGTTTTAATTGAAGGAAATTACATTTTGGAAGGTGGAAAATAGTATGAATCTCATAGAAATTAAAAATGCGGAAAAATCAGTTGGTCCTTATTCAAAAGCGGTATGTGCGAATGGTTTTGTGTATACATCGGGTCAAATCCCCCTAACAGCAGAAGGCTTGCTCGTGGATGGTACAATTGAAGATCAGACGGATGTAGTGTTTGCAAATCTTAAAGAAGTTCTAGAAGCCGCTGGTTCTTCCCTAGACCGGGTTGTTAAAGCAACGGTGTTCATTACGGATATGAATGACTTTGCAAAAATAAATGAGATATATACTAAGCACTTCGGTGAGCACAAACCTGCACGTTCATGTGTAGAGGTTAGCAAGCTTGCAATGGGTGTTAACGTAGAAATCGAAGTAATTGCCTTGTCAAATAAATAATAAAGGTATGCTGAGGGTCCACAATCTTAACTGATGTGGGTCCTTTTCCATTCTTTTAAATATTGTGCCTACTAAAGAAGGAAAATCATTACTTTTGTGGAATATAGTATTTATGCATTGTAAGCAGAAGGAGTGATAGTCGGATGGAAGTTACAGACGTAAGGCTTAGGAGGGTGGAAACCGAAGGAAGGATGAGAGCGATTGCATCGATTACATTCAATGATGAGTTTGTCGTTCATGATATACGTGTAATCGATGGAGATGAAGGATTTTTCGTCGCAATGCCAAGCAAGCGAACTCCTGATGGTGAATTTCGTGATATTGCCCATCCAATTAAATCCAGTGCTCGGATGAAGATTCAAAAAGCGGTACTCGATGCGTATCATCTATCATTAGAAGAAAGTATTGTACTTGAAGGTGCAGTAGTATAATAGGTCAATCAAGGTTTCATCTGCACGTGTAAAAAAACTGCCTTAGTTTCAGGGCAGTTTTTATTTTGTAGAAAAATCGACGTACTTTATAGAATGCCTTCAAGGAGTGAAAGCATTCGCAAGAAATATATAAAATAATAGAATATAATGAAGTTGTCAAGGGGTACCTGGTTGAAAAAAAGGTGAATTTCAGCTATAGTCAATATGAAAACTATAGTAGGGATTGAACTCCGTCCCTCATTGATGGGGGGCTAGTTTATGACGAATACATATGCCATCGTCCTTGCTGCAGGACAAGGTACTAGAATGCAGTCAGATTTATATAAAGTACTTCATCCGGTGTGCGGGAAATCGATGGTTGCACATGTAATAGATAACATTCGGATTCTTGGAGCTGATCGTATCGTGACAGTTGTAGGTCATGGTGCGGAAATGGTTGAGGAAACGCTTGGAGATAAAAGTGATTATGTTCTTCAAGATAAGCAACTAGGGACGGCACACGCTGTTCAGCAGGCTGAACGTCTTATCGGTGACCTGTCAGGTACAACGCTCGTAGTTTGTGGCGATACACCACTCATTCGGCCAGAAACAATGCAAGCACTTATTGAGCATCATAATAAGTTGGGTGCAAAAGCAACAATACTTACAGCAATTGCCGATGATCCTACCGGGTACGGTCGTATTATTCGCGGGGAAGATGGTCAAGTTCTTCGTAATGTGGAACAAAAAGATGCAACACTTGAAGAGCAAAAAGTAATTGAAATCAACACGGGTACGTATTGCTTTGATAACAGAGCACTATTTGCATCACTTCAAAAAGTGAAAAATGATAACTCACAAGGTGAATACTATTTACCCGACGTAGTAGGGATTTTACGGTCCGAAGAAGCGCTTGTTTCTGCATATGTCACGGAAGACTTTAGTGAAACACTAGGCATCAACGATCGAGTTGTTCTGTCCAAAGCAGAAACCGTTATGCGACACCGTATTGCAGAAAAGCATATGCGGAATGGAGTTACAATTACAAACCCCGAAAACACGTATATAAGTGCTGATGCCGTTATTGGTCAAGATACAACACTTCTACCCGGCACGATGGTTGAAGGAAAAACGATAATTGGTAAAAAGTGCATGATAGGTCCGAATAGTCAAATTGTAGACAGTTTGATTGGTGAGGGTTCAACAGTACACTCATCGGTTATCCTATCCAGTGAGATTGGGAACAACACTGCTGTTGGACCGTTTGCACATGTTCGTCCTGATTCCATTCTTGGAAACGACGTGAAGGTTGGCAACTTTGTTGAGGTTAAGAAGTCGAATATCGGTGATGGTAGTAAAGCGTCACACCTAAGCTATATAGGTGACGCAAATGTTGGCTCTGGTGTTAACATAGGATGTGGCACGATTGTAGTCAATTACGATGGTAAGCAAAAGCATTTAACAACAATTGAAGACAATGCATTTATAGGATGCAACTCCAATTTAATAGCACCAGTTTCTATTGGAAAAGGTGCGTTTATTGCGGCAGGATCAACCATATCAAAAAATGTGCCTGAAAACGCACTTGCGATAGCTCGAGCACGTCAGGAAAATAAAGAAGATTACGCAACAATACTAAAACTCAAATAAACAGGGGGACCATGATGACTAATCATTATCCGAATGATAAACTTAAGATATTCTCTTTGAATTCCAACGAACCGCTTGCGATGGAAGTGGCAGAACAGATCGGGCGTCCGCTCGGTAAATCATCTGTCAAACGTTTCAGTGATGGAGAGGTCCAAATCAATATCGAAGAAAGTATCCGTGGTTGTGATGTGTTTGTAATTCAATCTACATCAAACCCTGTAAATGAAAACCTGATGGAACTGCTTATAATGCTTGATGCATTGAAGCGTGCATCAGCACGAACTATAAATGTTGTTATGCCGTATTACGGGTATGCACGTCAGGATCGTAAAGCTCGTTCTCGTGAGCCGATTACTGCAAAACTTGTGGCAGATTTACTTACTACAGCGGGAGCACATCGTGTAATCGCCATTGATTTACACGCTCCACAAATACAAGGCTTTTTCAATATACCGATTGATCATCTTGTAGCTGAACCTCTTTTAACCGACTATTTCCTTCAAAAAGGTTTTAGTGGTGACGAGTTGGTAATTGTATCCCCTGACCATGGTGGCGTAACACGTGCACGAAAAATGGCAGATCGAATGAAAGCTCCAATTGCTATTATTGATAAGCGTCGTCCACGTCCAAATGTTGCAGAAGTAATGAGTATTGTTGGGAAGGTCGATGGTAAGATTGCAATTCTTATCGATGATATTATTGATACAGCTGGGACAATAACAGTTGCTGCAAATGCTCTTATAGAAAGTGGAGCAAAAGAAGTGTATGCTTGCTGTACACATCCAGTTCTGTCTGGTCCTGCGATTGAACGCATTGATAATTCTAAAATCAAAGAGCTTGTCATTACAAATACAATCATATTATCTCCGGATAAACATTCGGACAAAATTAAGCAAGTTTCTATTGCTAATTTATTGGGCAATGCAATAGTCCGCGTCTTTGAAGAAAAGTCGGTAAGTACACTCTTCGATTGACAAATAGGTCATTTATGGCGTATCCTATAGAGTATTCAAAATTAGTATAATAAACTGACCACGAAAGGTGATAAAATAAAATGAGTACTACAATTCAAGCAAAAATTAGAGAAAAAGCTCAACAATCTAAATTAACAGATATGAGAAGTGAGGGTTTCGTACCTGCAGTAGTTTATGGTTACAAAACTGAGGCACTTACAATTACTGTAGACAGCCGCGACTTGTTGAAAACACTTCGTGTAACTGGTCGTAATGGTGTTATGAAATTAGTAGTTGATGACAAAGAGATTAATGTTGTCTTAAATGATTATCAAGCTGATCCTTTAAAAGGCGATATTCTACATGCAGACTTCCTTGCAATTAACATGACTGAAGAACTTGAAGTAGATGTTCATATAAACCTTGTTGGAGAATCAGTCGGCGTTAAAGCAGGCGGCGTTGTTCAACAGCCAAACTGGGAATTGAAAATCAAAGTCAAACCTTCAGATATTCCTGAAGGAATTGATGTTGATATTACAGAATTGGAAATTGGTGAAACAATTACAGTTGCTGATATTCGTGAAAAGTCTAAATATGAGATCTTAAACGAAGATGAATTTATTCTTGTATTACTCTCTGCTCCACGTACAGAAGAGGAAATGGAAGAACTAGATGCTGAAACTGCTGATGCAAGTGTAGACCCAGAAGTTATCGGTGAAGTAAAAGAAGAAGAAAAATAATAGTATACATGGCGTACGGGTCTACCGTACGCCTTTTTTCTCTTTTCTCTTTATCTGATAAATGTTCAGACTAACGCAAAAAGGAAGATAAGAATGACGAAAATGATAATTGGTCTAGGTAATCCGGGTAAACAATATGAGAATACCCGCCATAATGTAGGATTTCGTGTTGTTGATGAACTTTGTGAGCGTTTTAATGCGCCAGCGATGCAATCTAAATTTAATGGAATGTACACGATTCTCCATCGACCGGAGGGGAAAGTAATACTTGTTAAACCTCTTACATACATGAACCTGTCTGGCGAGTGTGTACGGCCGTTAATGGAGTATTATGAGATTGATACGGATGATATTGTCGTTATTTATGATGATTTAGATCTTTCTCCCGGCAGTATTCGGTTGCGTCAAAAAGGAAGTGCAGGAGGCCATAACGGCATGAAGTCATTACTTGCACATCTTGGCACGGATAAGTTTAATAGAATTAGAATAGGTGTCGGAAGGCCAGTAAGCGGCATAAAAGTGTCAGACTATGTTCTATCACCATTTAACAAGGAAGAGGCTCCAGTAATAACAGAAGTTATTAAAAAAAGCGCTTCTGCTTGTGAGGCTTGGCTTGAAAAGCCTTTTATTGATGTTATGAACAATTTTAATGGCATTTAGGAATAACGAGTGATCATCTAGCCTATACTTTGATAAAAAGGGGCAGATCATTAGATGGCTATTCGTTATAAATGTCGGCATTGCGATACAGAAATCGGTTCACTACCCTTCGAATCTGCCAAGGAGACATTGCAAATGCTCCAGAGGATGGATGAGACGGAAGAAGAACGGTTTTTAACGTATGAAAAGGGTGGGGCAGTGACAGTGCGTTGCATTTGTGAGCATTGTGAACAATCACTTGAAAAGTTTCCAAACTATTATACGCTTCGTAAATGGCTTCAATAAGACACACGCTTTGGTGCTGATTAGCATTCAAAGCTTTTTCTGTTTCTGTTTATAAATGTACTTACTATCATAATTACTAAACGAAAGAAGGATGTAATACTTTGGAATCGCTCGTTGATTTACTTTTACAAGAAGATGAGATTAGTGAACTTGTTGGAGACTTAAAGAATGGTAAGGATCAACAACTCATTGCGGGTTTATCAGGTGGTGCAAAGCCGGTTTTCTTCAAGGCTCTCCAAAAGTCATTGCAACAGCCATTTCTAATTGTTTCGCCAAACTTACTTCAGGCCCAACGTACATATGAAGACCTTGTAAAAATGCTCGGTGAATCGAATGTCCATCTCTATCCGGCAGAAGAGCTTATCGCGGCAGATTTTTCATTTTCTAGTTATGAACTTAGGGCGCAGCGTATCGAAACAATAGATCACATGGCACGTGTTGGAAAAGGTGTTTATATTACCCCGATTGCTGGTATGAAAAAGCTGTTGCCAAGTAAAGAAAACTGGTTGGAAAATCGTTTATCAGCAAAAGTGGGAGATACAATAAACATCGGAGAGTGGTTGGAGAAACTAGTTGGAATGAGTTACACGCGACAACCAATGGTCACAGCACCCGGTGAATTTGCTTTACGCGGTGGAATTTTAGATCTTTATCCACTGTATCTGGAAGATCCAATACGAATCGAGTTATTTGACACAGAAATTGATTCTATTCGAACATTTTCTGCTGATGACCAACGCTCAATTGAAAAGCTGGATTCAATTTCAATCCTACCTGCGTCTGAATTTGTGTTGACCTTCGACAATATGTTGACGATTGCCGAAAGACTTGAAAGTGAACTCGGTAAAAGTTTGAAAAAGGTCAAGAACGAAGAAACGAAAGAACGTTTGACTATAAATATTTCTAATGATATCAATCTAATGAAAAGCGGTTCCGTGCCAGAAAATGTATTAAAATATGTATCCTTTTTGGAGGAAAAATCATCCTCGCTTGAATCTTACTTTCCATCTGACGGCATTGTAGTATTCGATGAAATTGGTCGAATCGCTGAAGTTATTAACGCATTGGAAAAGGAAGAGGAAGAGTGGTTTGTCTCGCTGCTTGAAGAGGGTAAAATCGTTCACAATGCAAAAGCTTCTTTTTCTTTCGATGAACTCAATAAAATGCTCACACATCGTAAAATTTACTTGTCTTTATTTATACGTACAATACCTGGAATTGTCGTTAAAAAAGCCATAACATTTTCGTGCAAACCTATGCAACAATTTCAAGGTCAAATGAGTTTGTTGAAAAACGAGATGGACCGATGGCTTAAGAACGACTGCAGCGTCATGGTTATCGCTAATGGAAAAGAACGTATGAATGATGTACAAGTAATTCTCCAAGACTATGATATGGAATCTACGATTTCAGATAGGGCATCTGGTGTTGGAGGTCTTTTTATTGTTGATGGTGACTTATCTGCAGGATTTGAACTTCCTTTTCAAAAACTTGTAGTGATTACAGATGCTGAATTATTCAAAGGGAAAGTAAAGAGAAAGTCCCGTCCTCAAAAGATGTCTAATGCGGAGAGAATTAAAAGTTATTCTGAAATAAAACCTGGAGACTATATCGTTCACGCACATCATGGAATTGGACGATTTGTTGGAGTGGAAACACTTGAGGTGAATGGAAACCATAAGGATTATCTCCATATACGTTATAGCGCAGAAGATAAGTTATTCGTACCAGCAGATCAAATCGATCTGATTCAAAAATATGTGGCTTCCGGAGAAAAGGAACCCAAGTTACATAAACTTGGAGGAGTTGCTTGGAAGCGAACAAAGAGTAAGGTTACCGCTGCGGTTAAAGATATTGCAGAAGACCTAATCAAGTTATATGCCGAAAGAGAACTGGAAAAAGGGCATGCCTTTGCGGAAGATGATGATATGCAAATGGCTTTCGAAAATGCTTTTCCATACGATGAAACTGAAGATCAACTTCGATCCATTATAGAAATTAAGCAGGATATGGAAAAGATACGTCCTATGGATAGATTACTTTGTGGAGATGTAGGTTATGGGAAAACGGAAGTTGCTTTGCGAGCGGCGTTTAAAGCTGTAGCAGACGGAAAACAGGTTGCAATTCTTGTGCCTACAACAATTTTAGCTCAGCAACATTTTGAAACAATGAAAGAGAGATTTGCGGGTTTCCCAGTTGAGATTGCATTGCTCAATCGTTTTAGAACGAAAAAACAACAAACAGAGTCTTTAAAAGGTCTTAAGGCGGGAACTATAGATGTCATTGTTGGGACGCACCGGCTACTTTCGAAAGATGTTGCTTACTACGATCTCGGCCTTCTGGTGGTAGATGAAGAGCAACGATTTGGTGTGACGCACAAAGAACGATTAAAGCAATTGAAAACAAATGTTGATGTTTTAACACTGACAGCTACGCCAATTCCACGAACTTTGCATATGTCCATGCTTGGTGTTCGTGATTTGTCAATCATTGAAACACCACCTGCTAATCGATTTCCAGTCCAAACATATGTAATGGAACATAACTTCTCACTTGTTCGTGAAGCGATTGAACGGGAAATGGGACGTGGAGGTCAAACATTCTATTTATATAATCGTGTAGAAGATATGACGCGTCGTGTCGATGAAATAAAACAGTTAGTTCCTGAAGCACGCGTGGGGTTTGCGCATGGTCAAATGAGAGAATCCGAGCTCGAATCAATTATTTTGAGCTTTCTTGAAGGTGAATATGATGTTCTAGTAACAACAACCATTATTGAAACAGGTATAGACATTCCAAACGTCAACACTTTAATCGTTCATGATGCAGACCGTATGGGGTTATCGCAACTCTACCAGCTCCGTGGACGTGTTGGACGTTCAAATCGTGTTGCGTATGCATACTTCCTTTATCAACGTGACAAGGTGCTTACAGAGGTTGCAGAAAGCCGACTCCAAGCCATAAAAGAATTTACGGAACTTGGATCTGGATTTAAAATTGCAATGCGTGACTTATCCATTCGTGGTGCGGGTAATCTTCTCGGTTCCCAACAACATGGATTTATAGATTCAGTAGGTTTCGATCTGTACTCACAAATGTTGCAAGAAGCTGTCGAGGAAAGTCAATCTGGTGTTGTTAAATCAGAAATTCCAGATATAGAGATCTCGCTTTCAATAGATGCCTATTTACCAGATGAATACATTCGAGATGGGTTCCAAAAAATTCAAATGTATAAACGAGTGAAAGCGATCGATAGTGAAGAGGACTATTTCGAATTGGTCGATGAGATGACGGATCGATTTGGGGATATGCCTCTTGAAGCAGACCTACTTCTTCGAGTGGCTCGTATGAAAGTTTGGGGACGTTTCGCAGGAGTAGAATCTATTAAAAAGCAAAAAACTAAAATTGAAATTCGCTTATCACCTGAAGGAACTGCACAGTCAGATGGTGCAAAGCTTGTTACTGAATCGATGGCATTTGGTCGAGCTGTTGGCTTTTCAATGGAAAACAATCGACTTGTTTTAACTGTCGATGAACGACACACTGGGAACAAAACAGGTTTTGATATTTTAGAAGGAATGATGAAATTACTTCCTACATCTGTTAAGGAAACAACTTCTTTTGATTCCGTCTAAAGGAGTTGTTGCATATTTTGCCCACTAATGAAGCATACTAAGTCCGCAAAGAAGTACGATTTTTAATTTTGTGGAAAGTGAGGCATCATATGAATGAAAGCAACAGGAATTGTCCGCAGAATCGATGATTTAGGAAGGGTAGTCATCCCGAAAGAAATTAGGAGGACGCTTCGTATTCGAGAAGGGGATCCGCTAGAAATCTTTACTGACCGCGATGGAGAGGTTATTTTGAAAAAGTACTCTCCGATATCTGAACTTGGTCAATTTGCCAGAGAATACGCGGAGACACTATACGAAACATTAGGCACACCAGCACTTATTAGTGATAGAGATGAAATGATTGCAGTATCAGGACTTTCGAAAAAGGATTATTTAAACCGTCAGTTGTCTCCCAATCTGGAAGAAATTATTTCAGGTCGGAAAATCGTCACAGAAAAACTTGAAAAGACGGTTGAGTGGGTTCCTGGGCAAGTGGAACAAGTCAAATCGTACTGCATCGCTCCGATAGTCACGGGTGGCGACGCAATAGGTGCCGTCTATTTACTTTCGAAAGTCCATTTTGTGGGGGAAACAGAACAAAAAGCGGCAGAAACGGCAGCACATTTTTTAGCAAAACAAATGGAACAATAAAATAAGCCTCTCTGGACCGCTATGTTCTCGGTTCAAAGAGGCTTGTTTTTATATCTTAAATTCAGCTTATTTTACGAGTACCTACTATACCTTGATAACAATTGAGTAAGTCGTCCAATTCCTTGCTACATGCAACCACTACGGGATGTGTGAATCCAAACTGGTTTGCTTTAAAATACATATCTTTCTGTTTTGATTCTATGTTCTTTAATAATGAATTTAGACAATTAATAGTGCTCACCTCTTTCTTCCACTAAACTATTTAACAAACTTTATACAAGAGATCAATATAATTATTATATTACTACAGCATCTATACCATAAAATGTCGAAACTTGTAGGCAATTCAATAATAAATAGAAGTGTCACTAATCTGTAACAAGTACATGGTATAAAATATATAAGCCTTGTGAGAACTAGATACCTTTTTTAGAAAAAAGTAAACATTTAATTTCATGTTATAATGGTTCTATCGAATATTCAGGATGGGGAACTTATTTATGGCGGATTATTGGAATATGAAAACATTTATGAAGGGGGCGTCCATCCTAACAATTGCCGCGATTATTGTAAAAGTTCTGGGTGCCATCTACAGGGTTCCATTTCAAAATCTTGTTGGTGATGAAGGATTTTATATTTATCAACAAGTGTATCCGTTCATCGGTATTTTTATAGTATGGACGTCGTATGGTTTTTCGGTAGCCGTTTCCAAATTGCTTGCTGAAAGTACTAGCCATGGCAAGGAAAGATCTTTAATGTATGTGGCATTTATATATCTAGTGTTATTATCAACCGTATTTTTTGTTCTTTTAACTACTTTCGCGCCCTTTTTTGCTCGTTCAATGGGGGACCCGTATTTGGAATCATTGCTCCGAGCAGGAGCTTATATCGTTTTATTTATGCCTGCACTGGCTGTTCTCAAAGGTTCTTTTCAGTCCAAAGGGCAGATGATTCCGGTAGCTGTATCTGGTATTGGCGAGCAATCTTTTCGCGTAGTCGTAATACTTGTTGGAACTTGGATTGCTATGAGGTCTGGTGCTTCTTTATACAAAGCCGGAGAGATTGCAATGTGGGGAGCGGTTGTTGGCGAGGCTGCAGGAGTTGTGATTCTAATCTTGTATTTTAGGAAAGCCTTTGGAGGACCATTAGAGAAAATAAATATAGGACGAGTTGTTAAGGAGTTAACGCTTGTAAGTTTGAGCGTAAGTGCAAGTTCTCTTATTCTCCTCATGTTTCAACTTGTTGATTCGTTTACGGTTTTCCAAATCATGTTGTCTAACGGTTTTATGGAAAGCACTGCAATGAAAACGAAGGGGGTTTACGACCGCGGTCAGCCGTTAGTGCAGATGGGGATATTGATTGCTTCGACACTCGCTCTTGCAATTGTTCCTTTAATCGCACATCATACCGCAAAAAGAAATGGGCGCAGTGAAGTACCTTTTATCCGGCTTACGTTTCGAACAGCGTTTCTATTTGGTTGGGCTGCGGCATTGGGTCTCGCTCTAGTCTTACCATATGTAAATCAAATGTTATTTGAGACACGTGATGGGTCTCTCGTGCTTATTATATTTGTGTTTCAAGTTTTTTGGCTCTCTTTAATTCTTCCGTTAACGGCGATGCTTCAGGGTGCGGGCAAAGTAATAATACCTGCCGTTTTACTATTGGTCGGCCTAGTTATAAAGGTTTTCCTGAACATAATCCTTGTCCCTGAATTCAATGTCGCAGGGGCAGCGATTGCTGGAAACGTTGGTTTTGCAGTGATTACAGTCGGTCTTCTTATATACTTTAAAAAGATATGGCCTATCAAGCTTGCGGAATTGCGTTTTTATCGAACGATTATCTTAGCGACTGGCCTAATGTATAGTGTTGTTATACCGTGGATGCTCGTTGCGGATCGGTTCCTGTTTAACGATTTACATCCTAGAATCGGAGCGACGATTATTGCTTTAACAGCTGTAGCGCTAGGAGCAAGTCTCTTTTTATTCGTTATTTTAAAATCACGAATCATGGCAGAAAAAGAATGGTTTCTCTTACCATTTGGCAAACGACTTGCCAGATTGCAGCTCATACTTATAAAGTCCAAAAAGAAAAGGTGAATGCTATGTTTCCACTAACAGTTATCGGTCTTGGTGCAGGTGAACTTGAACAATTATCCCTTGGTGTCTATCGCAATTTAAAGAACGCAGACTTTATTGTTGCTCGGACGGACCAACACCCGGTAATTGCTGAACTAAGAGCAGAAGGTGTTTTAATTTCAAGTTTTGATGAAGTTTATGAGGAAAATGATTCATTTCAAAAGGTTTACGAAGAAATTGTTGAGAAATTGGTAGTATTAAGTGCGGAAAAGCAAGTTACATATGTCGTCCCGGGGCATCCGCTCGTTGCTGAACAAACCGTCCAATTGCTTATCGAGAAGGAACGAATGGGTTTGATTGAGTTAGAAATTATCGGTGGAAATAGTTTCTTGGATCCGATGTTTGCTGCGTTACGAATTGATCCTATCGAAGGATTTCAATTGCTCGATGGCACAGATATGAAACGGGATGATGTCAATATGACGCAACACGTTTTAGTGGGTCAGGTATATGATTCATTTATAGCATCTGAAGTTAAACTTTCTCTTATGGAGAAGTATGCATATGACCATCCAATTACGATTGTCACAGCAGCCGGATCCTCATTTGAAAAAGTACATACTGTTCCTTTATTTGAAATAGATCGCGTTGCAGAAATTGATAATTTAACAACTGTTTATGTGCCTCCTGTCAAAGAATTAGAAGGTCGTTTAAAAGATTGGTCTACATTTAGGGCGATAATCGCCGCGCTGCGTGCACCAGATGGTTGTCCGTGGGACCGTGAACAGACTCACAGTTCACTAAAGAAGTATATGATTGAGGAAGCACATGAGCTGATTGAAGCGATTGTATCAGAAGATGAAGATGCAATCATTGAGGAACTTGGCGATGTTTTATTGCAAGTATTCCTTCATTCACAAATTGGGGAAGACGATGGCTATTTCTCCATGGAGGATGTGCTTCAAACCCTTGGTGCAAAGATGATTCGACGTCATCCACATGTTTTTGGTGATGTGACTGTAGCAAATTCAGATGAGGTTCTTCAAAACTGGCAAACGATAAAAAGCGAAGACAAGGTACAAAGTGATTCGCTCTTGGATGGACAAAGTCGACCTATGTCTTCACTTTTGACTTCGCTTAACTATCAGAAAGAAGCGGCAAAGGTTGGCTTCGACTGGCCTACGATTGAGGGCGCTTTTGATAAGTTTGCAGAGGAATGGAAAGAATTCCAACATGAAGTCGATAGTGGATCTGTAGAACGTCAGCTTGATGAACTTGGAGATGTTTTGTTTACTGTAGTCAATATCGCTCGATTTTTAAAACTTTCTCCAGAAGAGGCAATGATGCATGCGAATCAGAAGTTCAAAAAACGATTTTCATTTGTTGAAGAGAGTGTTATGAAGCAACGTGGTGATTTTTCAGATTATACACTTGATGAATTAGAAGCTTTTTGGCAAGAAGCTAAAGGAAGGGAAGATGAATATGAGAATTGATAAGTTTTTAAAGATTTCTCGATTAATTAGACGGAGAATGTTAGCGAAACAAGTCGCGGATCAGGGTCGAATTACGATTAATGATAAAGTGGCTAAAGCATCATCTGTTGTAAAAGAAGGCGATGAATTAGCGATTCGTTTCGGTCAAAAAATTGTTACGGTAAGAATTGATCAAATAAAGAATACAACAAAAAAAGAGGAAGCGGCTTCTCTTTATACAATACTTAAGGAAGAGATGCTTGAAAAAGTTGAACCGGAATTTATGGATGATGAAGATTGAAAAAACATGACAGAGTTTCCTCTGTCATGTTTTTTTATACCCGCGCATAAGATGGTTTGAACGTACAAGCAAAGGGGGAAATCTATATGCAATTCCAGACGGACAATCCGACGTATGCAATCCCATCAGGGGATCATGTCGTCACAATGCGTAACAGAAAAAGAATGGACCTAACTTCAGTAAAATCGATCGATCGCTTTGATCAAGAAGAATTTCTTATTAGAACTTCACAAGGTTTATTGCAAATACGCGGAGAGGAACTACGCATCGTTCATCTCGATGTCGATAAAGGTCTTCTAACATTGGAAGGTACTGTTAGTACAATCCAGTATGATGAAGAAGAGCCAGGGTCACGCAACTTCCTCCATAAGCTCTTTGGATGAGTTTATCCGTTCAGTTTCTTAGTCTTCTTTCAATGATTGGGACGGGCATTGTCTCAGCCGCTTTTATTGATATGATTAAAATCGCAACTTCCCATGCAGGCAGGAAGTCAGTGATTAAAAGGTACGCAGTTCTTCTTGAGGTCATTGGCTGGGTTATTGTCGGATGTTGGACTTTCTATATTTTGTTCTTAGTTAGAGATGGAGCTTGGCGTATTTATGATCCATTTGCACAGTTGAGTGGACTTCTACTTTATGTCAGTTTTTTTCATAAACCATTGCGTTTTCTAGGCAGAATCATTTTAGTAATTGTCATAAGACCGTTGTGGTTTATTGTGCGTTTTATTGGATTGGTAATAAAAAGAGTCTTTCGCCTTCTTTTAAGTGGGCTTGCACTTCTTTTCAGACCTTTTGTTAAGTTATACCATAAGCATTTCAGAAAACTCTTTATTAAGAGGAAGAAATGAGGTATAATGTATAAACTAACGAAGTGGGTTGTGATATGGAAGGAAGTGTGAGGCATGGAACCAAAACAGCAAAGGAAACCGTTGGCAAACGTTGCATCGATCCAAACTGAATATGTCCGCTCTCTTCATAAGAAAGAAGAGAGAATTCGTGCACGAAAAGTTCGTTTATACCGTCGTTTAGCGGCATATGCGATTGCTGCAATAATTATTCTCGGAACTCTTACGTCTACTTTTATTAATCAAAAGCAAGCTTTATCCGTAAAAGAGCAAAAAGTAGTAGAACTTTTAGCAGAGCTTGAAGTAGTAACGGATGAGCAAGAAATGTTGAATAGACAAATCGTGAAGTTGAGCGATGATGATTACATTGCAAAGCTCGCCCGAAAGAATTATTTCTTATCGGACAAAAATGAAATCATCTTTTCAACACCCGATAAAAAGAAAAAATAGAAAAGAAATAGGACGAAAAAGAGTAGTCTTATTGACACTCTTTTTTTGATGGCTATAATAGAAGTAAGAATCTTGTTATTACAGGACTCATGAATACAGTTAGAAGGCTTCCAGCGCGGGGCCTGCTTAAATTTTAAGGAGGAGCATTTTTTTTATGTCAATTGAAGTAGGTAGCAAGCTACAAGGTAAAGTAACAGGGATCACAAATTTCGGAGCATTCGTTGAGCTGCCGAACGGTTCGACAGGCTTAGTCCACATCAGTGAAGTTGCGGACAATTATGTCAAAGACATTAATGAGCATTTTAAAGTAGGCGACATGGTTGAAGTAAAAGTGATGAATGTTGGAACAGACGGAAAAATTGGATTGTCAATCAGGAAAGCAAAACCTGAATCCGAACGTCCTGAACGTCCACAACGCCCACAACGTCCTCGTCAAGGTTCTGGTGGACGTCCTATGATTGAACGCCCAGAGAACTTCGAACAGAAGATGGCACGATTCATGAAAGATAGCGAAGAACGTCTCACGACTTTAAAGAGGGCTACAGAATCTAAACGTGGCGGCCGTGGCTCTAAAAGAGGGTAACTTGCTAGCTGTTTCAATTATAGAAAAATTACAATATAGAAAAGCGACGGACAAAGGAGAGTATCCTAGTCTGTCGCTTTTCCCTATTAGAAGATTTATGTAATTTGAAAGAACTTTTTGTTTGGTTAAGATCAGGGTGCTTTACCTTTTTTTGTTTAAGTAAAAATTCTTTATGGTAAGGAAAAAAAGATATTTCAATATTAGTGCCTATTGAAATATCTTTTGTATTAAGTCTTTTGGTATATGTCAAAACACTTTACGGTAAGGAACCAGAAATATCAATACAGGTGCCTATTGATATTTCTTTTGCCTTTTGGTATATGTCAAAACAATGCACGGTAAGGAACAATAAAAATCAATACAGGTGCCTATTGATATTTCTGGTTCCTTTGATATATATCAAAACACTTTGTGTTTTGAATATATCTAAATAGCGGCGGAGGGATTCGAACCCCCGACTTTACGGGTATGAACCGGACGCTCTAGCCAGCTGAGCTACGCCGCTGTGGTTGGTGTTAATTTGATAACAATCTACATATTACATGTGATCATAATATGTGTCAACTAGATCTTTTAAAAGAAAAAATGTTCGGAAAGAGTCGAAAGATTTTGTTTCCTTGTCGCCATGAACAGACATTTTCTTGTACCCCGTCTATGTATACTCAGATGTACGTCGACATAAGGGGGTACGCGAAATGAAGTTATCAAGTAATATGGAAGGTCCATTTGTCCAGTCGGTCCGTATGTATATTGAGACAATTGGAAGAAAGAAAATGCAAATTATGGTTACGCTGTTTTTCCTGTTTGGTTCGTTCTTTTTATCGCAAGCTGTATTGTTCGATGCGGCTGTGCCGTTTTTTCTACCGGTTTGGGCATTAGCTCGTGCTCGTTTTAGAAAACAGCTAATATGGGTATTTATTGGGGGAATGACGGGCAGCGTCTTTTTGGGGGTTGGACAAGCCGTTATTCATCTCTTGCAACTATTATTATTTAATGCCGTAATTCGATATCCGTTCGCAAGAAAATCAGTACCTCTTACTGTTGTAGGTTCCATTTTTATTGTCCAAGTGTGTTGGCAATTGGTTGCTTATGCGGGTAAAGTTCCAATGGATGTTCAATTGTTTATTGGCTTTGAGGTTGTTTTGGCCTTTTTCATGACTTTCTTTTTATTTATTGCTTTTCCACAAGCGGACCGAATTTTCTTTGGTCAATGGACGCCGGAGCGACTTAGGGCAGCTTGCATTATTGGAGCACTTGCGGTGACTGGAATGAAAGCCATTGTCATTGGAAATGTATCCATTGCGGGTGTTCTTATTCACTTGACGATTCTGTTGGCGGCAATGGCGGGCGGACTGCCATTTTCAACGACGGTCGCAATGATTATCGCGGCAATTATTGGAATTGCTGAATTGTCATTTACAGGAATGATGGCTGTTTATGGGATGACTGGTTTTTTTGCGGGTGCATTTCGACGGTTCGGAAAAGTTGGGATTGCTACAGGTGCATTATCCGTTTCGGTTTTCTTTTTTATGTATGACTTAACCTTACCATTAGACATCACTCACTTTGTAACAATCGCAACAGCAACAGTTCTTTTTCTACTAATTCCAACGAAGAAAATTGAACCGCTTAAGGATGTTTTTTTTCCTAGCAACACAGAAGTTGCGGAGAAGCGTCAACAATGGGTGGCCGAGCGTTTTGATGAACAACTATCCGATTTTCAACTTTTTGCTGAGTTTATGTCGACTTTGGTAGGGGGGCGCTTTTCCGAGGAGAAGGGTTTAACAGTAAGCGAATCACCAATAACGCCTACGATTTGTCAGTCGTGTTTTCGGTATTCAAGATGCTGGGAAAGTTCCGATAACGATATGGAGCGACTTATTAATGAGTGGGAAGTTACCTATTCATTGACCAAAAAGGCTGCACGTCATCGAGTTGAAGAGAAAATTAAGTATAAATGCATTCGTTTCCCTGGCCTCGTAACTGAGCTGGAAGAACAATCGGCCACGCGGTTGTTGAGTGGACAACTTCAACATGGTAGAAAAATGCTTGCGTTACAGTTAAGGGATATGAGTACACATCTTGATAAAATCATGAATGAAATTAAAGAAGATTTAACTGTTTATCAGCCGGCTGAGGAAGAACTCGCAAAACGATTTCTAGAAAAAGGAATTGAGTACTTTCAAATTGATATATTATCAGGGGCAAGGGGTGCGCGCCGGATTGTGTGTTGCATACCTGAGAAGAGATCTGATTTTGAAACCGATACAACTATTGCCGAACGATTCATTTTACCTGTGCTTGAAGAGATGTATGAAGAACCGTTTCGAGTGGTTCGTTCAGTAATTAAAAAGGAACCGTTTCCACATATTCGACTAACGCTTGGCTCTGCTGTGAGATTTTCATTGGATTATGGCATTGTTGCCACCTCTGGAGAAAAAGCATTCCATGCTGGAGATGCATATGAAGTGTTCCCGATTCATGATGGTTTGACTGCGGTTTTATTATCAGACGGAATGGGTCAAGATATCAATGCATATCGTGAAAGTAGAAAAGTAATACGTTTAATGAGAGAATGTCTAGATCGTAAGATGAATCCAGAGACGGCTATGCATACGCTCCATTATATGATGTCTTTAAATGGACTTGATGATATGTATGCGACACTTGATCTTGCACTGGTTGATTTACAAGACGGGCGGCTTTGGTCATGGAAGGCTGGATCAATGAGTACGTATATTAAGCGCGGAAATGACTTTTTAAGACTGGATAGCCAATCGGTTCCTGTAGGCTTTCTACCATCCTTCTCTGTAGAAGCAAAAAATGAGGATCTTAAATCAGGTGATATTTTAGTCATGATGACGGATGGTATGTTTCAGGGAGATGTTTCCCTCGAAGAGCAAGAAAAAACTTTGTACGGAACATTGGCGAAATATGGTCATTTGGACTGCGAAAAGATTGCGGATCGGATTATGAGTGAAATGGAGCGACGTTATCTCGCGGTAGATGATGACCGTACTGTACTTGTTATGAAAATCAATCACGTACTCCCCGAGTGGTCAAGTATTTCACCATATGCACAGCTAAACAAAAAAGAGAAAATGACGAGATGAAGGTTGGTGTACCAATGAATACATTCGACGAGACTGTTTTTCGTTTCATCAAAAAAGAATCACTCATCCTCGAAGGCAGTCGAGTACTTATAGCGTGTTCTGGTGGTGTGGATTCCGTAGTACTGTTGCATTTCATAGCTATGAATCGTGAAAGATGGGGTGTTGATGTTGCGGCAATCCATGTGGATCATATGTTAAGGGGCGAAGAGTCTGAAGAGGATGGTGCTTTTGTTCGTCAACTTTGCGATACTTATGGAATACCGTTTTTTGGAAGGCGTATAGCAGTTCCCGAAATCCTTTCAAAATCAGGGGGGAATATGCAAGCTGTTTGCCGTGAAGAAAGATACTCATTTTTTTCTGAAATTATGCTTGCAAACAAATATAATGTACTTGTCACTGCGCATCACGGAGAAGATCAGCTTGAAACAGTCCTGATGCAAGTGACAAAAGGAAACATTCCTAAAGGGATGCCTATGAAGCGAGAAATCAATGGAGGAATTCTCACCCGACCATTTCTCCCTGTCGTGAAAGCATCCCTTTATTCGTATGCGATAGAAAAGAAGTTGGAGTTTCGTGAAGACCCAAGCAATCAAAGTACTGCTTATTTGCGAAATCGTTTCAGACAACAAGTTCTGCCGTTTATTGTGGCTGAAAATCCTGCCGTCATAGAAAATACACTTACTATAACTAGAAAAATGGCAGAGGATGATGCACTGTTAGAGGCATTAGCAAAAGAGCAGTTCGATAAGATTGTTGAATTTACAGAAGAGGGACTGCCTTCTATTGACGGCAATGCATTTATAGGCATGCCAAATTCTTTACAAAGGCGAGTAATTACACTACTATTGAATTATCTTTATGATAATAAAAATGTGCTTGTAGAATACAAATATGGACTGATTGAACAGCTGCAGGATCAACTCACATCACAAGTGGGTAATATTTCAATTGACTTACCACTTGGTTACAAATTCATAAGAGAATATGGTCATTTGTCTTTTGTTAAAGGAAACCCAGTACCGCAACCGGATGTTTTTAAAACAGTTCCGAAAGGGGTACAGATTCCTTGGGGAAATAGCGAGTGGCTATACTGGACAGAAGTTGATGAAGTCGATTCTTGTTTGCTTACTAATGTAGTTGACGTAATGTATTTTAATTTACCTAAGAGCGCCCTTCCCTTACATGTAAGGTATCGTAAGGAAGGTGATCGTATGTTGTTACCGGGGATGTCTCATCCAAAACGTTTGTCAAGGTTATTCATTGATGAAAAGGTTGGAACGTCTGAGCGTCTGGGTCTACCGGTTCTTGTGACAGCACAAGATGAAGTGTGTGCTGTACCAGGGCTGCGTTATGGTACCGCCTTTAAGCGGGACCTCACTGCTGCGGACAAATACATATTCGTATTGGGGAAGAAATGATCTATTTATGTATGTGAATAAAAAGGAGGAACTCTGATGCTCTCTAAGGACATTGAAGAAGTATTAATCTCGGAAGAGGAAATACAAGTTAAAGTGAATGAACTTGGTAGTTTACTTACGGAAGAATATAAAGATAAATTCCCGCTTGCAATTGGTGTCCTAAAAGGAGCACTGCCTTTTATGAGTGACCTAATAAAACGCGTTGACGCCTATATTGAACTTGATTTTATGGATGTTTCAAGTTACGGCAATGCAACAGTTTCATCAGGTGAAGTAAAAATTGTTAAAGATTTGAACACAAGTGTAGAAGGTCGTGATGTTCTAATTATTGAGGACATTATTGATAGTGGGAAAACATTAAGTTACTTAGTTGATCTAATGAAATACCGAAAAGCAAACTCCATCAAAATTGTAACCCTTCTTGATAAGCCGACAGGCCGGAAAGTGGATTTGAAGGCAGATTACATCGGTTTTGTCGTACCGGATGCATTTGTCGTTGGGTATGGACTAGATTACGCAGAGAAGTACAGAAACTTACCTTATATCGGTGTGCTTAAAAAGGAAATCTACTCTTTTTAATAACTTTCCGGTAACCCTTTAGCTGGGTTGGTAGAAAGCTTTTTCCGACAAAGCATTTTTATTGTAGGTTGAAACTTATCTATGATAAGATTTAAACTAGTTTTCTGTTTAATGATATGAGGAGGCTCTTGGATGAATCGAATACTTCGATACTTTTTATTATATGGGCTAATATTTCTAGCAATTGTAGGAATTTTTGGTTCACTAAACAATACGGATTCAAAGACGAAGCCAATTACTTATGCTGAGTTCAAAACTGCATTAGAAGAAGGAAATGTTACCAATGCAACGTTGCAGCCAGACCAGCTCGTTTATGAAGTAAGAGGTGAAATGAAAGGCTATGAGGAAGGCGAAACGTATGTAACAAATATTCCTCAAAATAACGAAACACTTTTAAACTATATCGAAACTAAAACGCAAATGAAATATGAAAAGGCTCCTAAACCAAGCGCTCTTGTATCGTTTTTCACAGGGCTCGTACCTTTTATAATCATCTTCATTTTGTTTTTCTTCTTACTAAACCAGTCACAAGGTGGCGGCGGCGGTAAAGTTATGAACTTCGGTAAAAGTAAAGCGAAGCTTCACACTGATGATAGAAAGAAAGTTAGTTTTGATGATGTTGCGGGAGCGGATGAAGAAAAGGCCGAACTCGTTGAGGTTGTTGACTTTCTGAAAGATTCACGTAAATATGTCGAAGTTGGAGCACGTATTCCACAAGGTATTCTTCTAGTCGGACCTCCAGGTACAGGTAAAACATTGCTTGCACGTGCCGTTGCAGGTGAAGCTGGTGTGCCATTCTTCTCGATTTCGGGATCTGATTTTGTTGAAATGTTTGTTGGAGTTGGGGCATCTCGTGTGCGTGATTTGTTCGAAAATGCGAAAAAGAATGCACCTTGTATTATCTTCATTGATGAAATCGATGCAGTTGGTCGTCAACGTGGGGCAGGTCTTGGTGGCGGTCACGATGAACGTGAACAAACGCTTAACCAACTTCTCGTTGAGATGGATGGTTTTGGTGAAAACGAAGGCGTAATCATTATTGCCGCTACAAACCGAGCAGACATTCTTGACCCAGCACTTCTTCGCCCTGGTCGTTTTGACCGACAAATTACAGTTGGTCGACCAGATGTAAAAGGTAGGGAAGCAGTACTTAGAGTACATGCTCGTAATAAACCGTTTGATGATTCTGTAAATCTTAAAGCACTTGCTCAGCGTACTCCCGGATTTTCGGGTGCTGAACTTGAGAACTTACTGAACGAATCAGCACTTGTAGCTGCACGACGAAATAAATTAAAAATAGATATGGCTGATATTGATGAAGCAACGGACCGTGTAATTGCGGGCCCTGCGAAGACAAGTCGAGTAATTTCTGTGAAAGAAAGAAATATTGTCGCATTCCATGAAGCAGGTCACGTTGTTATTGGTTTGGTGCTTGATGAAGCAGACATCGTTCATAAAGTAACAATAGTTCCTCGTGGTCAAGCAGGCGGTTATGCGGTTATGCTTCCAAAAGAAGATCGATACTTTATGACTAAGCCAGAACTTCTTGATAAGATTTCCGGACTCCTTGGAGGACGTGTTGCTGAAGAGATTGCTCTTGGTGAAGTTTCTACCGGTGCACATAATGACTTCCAACGTGCAACTGGTATTGCTCGTTCGATGGTAACAGAATACGGAATGAGTGATAAGCTTGGTCCGTTACAGTTTGGTCAATCTCAAGGGCAAGTGTTCCTTGGCAGAGATTTCAATTCAGAGCAAAACTATTCTGAGACGATTGCTTATGAAATTGATTCAGAAATGCAACGTATTATTAAAGAGCAGTACGCTCGAACGCATAAAATTCTTACGGAAAATAGAGATCTTCTAAACTTAATCGCGACGACGCTTCTAGAGGTTGAAACGCTTGATGCTGAACAAATCAATCATTTGAAAGATCACGGCATATTGCCGGAACGTTCATATGATAATAACAGCGAAGATACAAACACTATATCTGTAAATCTTGATAAAAAGGAAGACAGAGCAGAAGGAAATGAGTTTAAGTATCCTGATGTTACGGGTGCACCTTCAGACCCTTCAATTGGCGATTTGCCGAAGAAGTCTGGTCCGACACCACGACCAAATCCGATTCAAGAAGAACGTAAGGATAGACCGTAAGGATTAATAAAAAAAGAACCGTCTGTTTCTTTGAAGCAGACGGTTCTTTTTATTTGCGGTTTTGTGGTATGATATGTTGGAAAATGTCAAAGTTAGCGAGGTAGTTATAAATGATATTAGTGATGGATACTGGAAATACAAACATCGTTTTAGGTGTATATGAAGATGGTCAATTAAAACATCATTGGCGCATGGAAACGTATCGGCATAAAACGGAAGATGAGTATGCTATGCAAGTAAAATCATTCTTTGCGCACGTAGGTTTAACGTTCGATGATGTGAACGGCATCATTATATCATCCGTTGTACCACCCGTTATGTTTCCTTTGGAGCAAATGTGTAGGAAATACTTTAATCGAAAACCCCTTATTGTAGGGCCTGGAATAAAGACGGGTTTGAACATTCGATATGAAAATCCTCGAGAAGTAGGTGCGGATCGTATTGTAAACGCGGTTGCTGCAATCCACGAATACAACAGTCCGTTAATCATCGTTGATTTTGGTACAGCTACAACATATTGTTTTATAACGGGTAAGGGTGAGTATATGGGTGGAGCAATCGCACCTGGAATTGGAATATCGATGGAGGCTTTATTTGACCGAGCATCCAAACTACCACGGATTGAACTCGCTCGTCCTGAAGGTGTTATTGGAAAAAATACTGTAGCTGCAATGCAGGCGGGGATTATTTTCGGCTATGTTGGACAAGTTGAAGGAATCGTTGCCCGTATGAAAGCACAAAGTGATGTGGAACCTACGGTAATAGCTACAGGCGGACTTGCAGATCTTATAGCTAGCGAAACAACAGTAATAGACGTTGTCGACAATTTTCTTACATTAAAAGGTCTAAATTTAATTTACGAGAGAAATATATAAGGTACAACCCTTTAAAAGGAGAAGAAATAATGACTGATTACTTAATAAAAGCTCTTGCGTTTAACGGTACGATTCGAGCATATGGAATTCGTTCAACGGAGACCGTATCAGAAGCACAAAGAAGGCACGGTACTTGGCCAACAGCAACAGCGGCTATCGGAAGAGCAATGACGGCAACTGTGATGATGGGCGCTATGATGAAGGGTGAAGACAAAATAACCGTAAAAGTAGAGGGCGATGGTCCACTGGGTTCGATGATTATCGACGCAAATGCGAACGGTGAAGTACGTGGATACGTTACAAATCCGCAAGTTCATTTTGACTTAAATGATATGGGCAAACTTGACGTGAAACGTGCTGTTGGAACGAGCGGAACACTTACGGTTGTAAAAGATTTAGGTTTGCGTGATTTCTTCTCGGGGCAGGTGTCTCTTGTTTCCGGTGAAATTGCTGAAGATTTTACAGAGTACTTTGTTGTATCGGAACAAGTACCTTCTGCTGTAGGACTTGGTGTTCTTGTCAATCCTGATAATTCGGTTGCGGCAGCGGGTGGTTTTGTTATTCAGGTAATGCCGGGTGCAACGGAGGAAACAATTAGTTTGTTGGAATCTCGTATCTCTAAAATGGAGCCAATCTCTAGAATGATTGCTGACGGATTAACACCAGAAGAAATTTTAGATGAAATTTTGGGTGCGGGAAATGTTGAAGTTCTAAATCACATGGATATATCGTTTAGTTGTAATTGCTCTAAAGAACGCTTTGGTAATGCAATTATTGGTTTGGGAGAAACAGAAATTCAAGAAATGATTGAGGAGGACGGCAAAGCTGAAGCCAATTGCCATTTCTGTCTCGAAACATATGTGTATCCAAAAAACGAACTTGAAGGTTTCATAGATGAAATACGAACGCAGTCCTAATAGGGACAAGGTGCAGCAACGAAAGTTGAAAACAAAACCGCTTCTTATTTTGATTGCACTTCTTTTACTTGCCAATGTTTTCTGGTTTATTGGTTGGCTCATTCCAGACAAATCTCTATCGGTGGATGAAGAGGTTGCTTCGGTATCGGGTGATTCAATTACTCGGGAAGAATGGATGACCGCTATGGAGAAGGATGTCGGTCGTGAAACGCTTCTCGGTCTCGTCAATGATAAAGTAATGGAAGCTGCAGCCAAGAAATTTAAAATTGACGTATCCAACGAAGAAATAAATCTTGAACTTGCGCTAATTCGTTCCGTTGATGGCCAATCCTACACTGGGCTGGAAGAGGAGCTTGCACTACAAAAGATTCGTTCCAATTTAATACTTGAGAAAGTTTTAACAAAGGATATCGTCATTAAAGATGAATTGATTAAAGAGAATTACGAAGAAAATACTTCGCTCTATAATATACAAACGGCATATCGTACGGCGATCATTGTTCTTCCGTCAAAAGATAAAGCGCAGCAAGCCTTGGATGAATTGTCCAAGGGCTCAAGTTTTGAAGTGCTTGCAAAAGAGAGTTCGGTAGATCTTGTTTCAGCTAGTTTAGGTGGAGACATCGGCTATGTGAATAATTCGAACGAAAACATCGATAAGGAAATTATTTCTGCAACGGAGAAAATGCAGCAAGATTCGTTAAGTGAGGTCGTTTCTTTGAGTGATGGTACATTTGCTATCATAAAAGTTAGTGAAATTATTAACGGAGAATCGTTTGAATTTAAAGAAGTAAAAGAGTATATTAGGCGCCAATTAGCGCTTGAACAACTCACAGAGTCCGTTAGCCCAGAAGCGTTTTGGAAAGAGTTCGATGCAAAGTGGTTTTACGGAGAATAAATCAAGGCCGTTCAGATTCGACTTAGGTCGGTAATGAGCGGTTTTTTTCTATGTAATAAAGGATAAATACGCATAAATTAGGGTAGAAGTTTAATGTTGACAAGAAGCACAGAAAGATAGTACGATTAATACAATAAAGCATATCAAAATAGTAGGGATTGGGAGAGGATAGTATGAATCTAGTAGGAAACTCAATTGCAGATCTTGTTGGTCGTACACCAATGGTTAAATTGAACCGAATGACGGGTGCAGAAGATGCGGAAGTTTATTTGAAATTAGAGTATTTTAACCCGGGTTCTAGTGTTAAAGATCGGATTGCACTTGCAATGATTGAAGCGGCCGAGAAGTCTGGTGACCTAGTTCAAGGAAGTACAATTATCGAACCGACAAGTGGGAATACCGGAATTGGACTTGCAATGATTGCGGCAGCGAAAGGATATAAATCCGTGTTGGTAATGCCGGACACAATGAGTATCGAAAGACGTACTTTATTACGTGCATATGGCGCAGATCTAGTTCTAACACCAGGTGCTGATGGTATGAAAGGGGCAATAGCGAAAGCTGGTGAGCTTGCTAAAGAAAATGGTTGGTTCATGCCTCAACAATTTAATAATGCTGCCAATCCTGAAATACATCGCCTAACTACCGGGCCCGAAATTGCAGATGCGATGGACCGTGTAGATGCATTCATTTCTGGTGTCGGTACAGGTGGTACGATTACAGGTGTTGGTAGCGTCTTAAAAGAACGTTTTCCAGACGTGAAGATTATTGCGGTTGAACCGACGGACTCTGCCGTACTTTCGGGTGAGAAGCCGGGCCCACATAAAATTCAAGGTATTGGGGCTGGATTCATTCCAGAAGTTCTAGATACAAAAATTTACGATGAAATTATACAAGTATCAAATGATGAGTCGTATGATACGGCAAGACGTGCTGCTCGCGAAGAAGGAATTTTGGGCGGTGTTTCGTCGGGAGCTGCAATATTTGCTGCTTTACAAGTAGCTAAGAAGCTTGGAAAAGGAAAGAAAGTTGTAGCGATTCTTCCTTCAAACGGTGAACGTTATTTGAGCACACCGCTTTATAATATTGAAGAAGAGTAATCTGCGGAAGAAGGGACGAACATGTCCCTTCTTTTTTTCTTGTCTATAATAGCACAAAACAATAAATTCGATGTAAGATGTAGTTATCAAGAGATACATGGGGGATGCGGATATGGAAGAAAAAGAACAGATGTATAGCACTGGAAACTTTACGAGAGAAGACTTCTTTTATGCCTATAAGGAATTGGCTCAACAAGATGACAACTATATCCTATTGGAAAGTGGCCGAGCAGGTAAGTTGTGTATCGCGGGAATCAATCCACTTGCAGTACTTCGGTCAACCAATGAAAATGAACTGCAAATAACTTGGCGAGATGGAACAGAGGAAATTCGACAAGGTGAGTCACTCGACCTGTTAACGGAATTCGTTCGTGCATATGAAATTGCTTCTATCCCCGAACTTCCCGAATTTCAAGGAGGAGTTGCTGGTTTTATCAGTTATGACTATGTGAGAAGATATGAAGACCTCCCTTCAGAGACGATAGATGATTTACATACACCAGATTTATTCTTTTATTTATTTGATCAATGGGCTGTGCTTGATTTGGAAACAGATACAGCGTATTTTGTGACATTACCTGAAAGTGCGCAAAACCCAGAATTCATGAAAACTGAATGGATGAATGCGGCTGTATCGGGTCTTGAAAAACGTTTATTCACTTCAAGTCAGGCAACGACTCTCTCGGATAACGATAACGACCTAGAAGTTTCTGTTACGGGTCCGGAATTTGAAAAGATGGTACGTGATGTGCAAAGTTACATTAACGAGGATGAGGTTGTGCAAGTAAATCTATCTGTGCGACAATCAAAACCACTTACAGCACATCCACTCGATATGTATGAAGCACTTCGCTCATTCAATCCGTCACCGTATATGGCTTCAATTGGTTCGAAGAATTTCAATGTTGTTTCAGGGTCTCCAGAATTGCTTCTGAAAAAGCGTGGAAGCGAATTGAGTACTCGTCCGATTGGAGGGACAAGGCCTAGAGGTATGGATGATTTTGCAGATGCGGCTTTTAAGGCGGACCTACTGTCGAATGAAAAGGAAAAGAGCGAACATATCATGTTGGTCGATCTAGAACGTGAAGACTTAGGTCGTATTTGTGAACCAGATACAGTGGAAACAAATGAATTTATGGTTGTTGAGAAATACTCACATGTGATGCATCTCGTTTCAAATGTCCGGGGAACAGCCGCAAATGGGATCTCCAATGCCGAAATTGTTCGAGGAGTTTTTCCGGGCGGGACCATTACGGGTGCGCCAAAACTTCGAACGATGGAAATTATTGAAGAACTCGAACCTGAACGTAGGGGCTTGTATACGGGAGCGATTGGTTGGTTTGGTTTTAATGGTGACTTTGAACTCAATGTTGTAATTCGAACTGCATTTATCCAAGATGGCCGGGTTTATATTCAAGCGGGTGCAGGACTTGTTGCAGATTCAGATCCGGCAGCAGAGTATATAGAATCGCTTAATAAAGCAACAGCCCTTTGGCAAGCTAAGGAAATGGCAGAAGAAAAAGTGAGGAGATAATATGTGGTGTTGGATGAACAACGAGTTTATCCCGGCAGAAGAATTGAGGATTTCTCCGTTCGATCATGGTTTTTTATATGGAGCTGGATTTTTCGAGACCTTTCGTACATATGACGGTACTATTTTATTGTTTAAGGAACATATGGATCGGTTGAACGAAGCACTTGCGGAGTATCGTATTGAAATGCCGTATACTGAGGATGAAATACTGTTTGCTGTACGTAAATTGGATGAATTATCGGGTGGAGAAGACGGTTACTTCAGATTGAATGTGTCGGCAGGTGTCCATGATATCGGTCTTGCACCTTCTTCTTATCATAAGCCAAATGTAATTTTATTTAGAAAGGTTTTGCCACCATCGATACGTGGCGAGGAAAAAGACGCTGTTTGGCTTGAAACTTCGCGCAATAAACCAGAGAGTGTCATTCGCCATAAATCGCATAATTATTTAAATAATGTTCGTGGGCGGCTTGAACTTACATCACTAAAAAAGCTTGAAGGTTTTTTTGTGACGGACACTGGAGATGTTGCCGAAGGAATTACTTCCAACATCTTCTGGGTAAAAGATAAAGTTCTATTTACGCCTCATATAGATACAGGTATTCTTCCGGGCACTACTCGTGCCTTTGTGATGAGTCTTGCGCAGTCGATGGGAATGGGTTTAAAAGAAGGCTTTTTTAAAAAAGTGGAAGCTGAGAATGCGGATGAGCTTTTCGTGACAAACGCGGTCCAAGAACTTGTACCAATCAAGCATTTAGAAGATAAAAAGTTCCCTGGTGCTTCAGGGGTTTATTATAAAAAACTACATAATTTATATGTAGAAGCAATAATAGCTATGAAAGAAGGTAACTCTAAATGAAATTGACGTTTGCAAAGGACGTTTATCAGTTTGGAAAGACGTCAATGGATTTTAGAAAAGAAACAGTCGTTATGGGTATTTTGAATGTGACACCGGATTCGTTTTCAGATGGCGGTAAATATGCGAGAATTGAGACGGCACTTCAACATGCGAGAGAAATGATTCATGATGGTGCTAAGATTATCGATGTCGGTGGTGAATCTACGAGGCCTGGATATGCACCGGTTTCGGTAGATGAGGAGATTGAGCGAATTGTTCCGGTTATTGAGGCGTTAGCGAAAGACTTAGGATGTGTCGTTTCAATTGACACGCATAAGTCTGGTGTGGCGGAAGCGGCAATTAAAGCCGGAGCTCATATCATTAATGACGTATGGGGTGCAAAAAGGGATCCAGAAATTGCACATATAGCTGCAAAATACAACGTGCCAATAATTTTAATGCATAATAGAGAAAAGGCTGTTTATAAAGGGTCTTTCATGAATGAAGTTCTAAAAGATTTAACAGAGAGCATAGACATTGCAAAAAAAGCTGGAGTACCAAACAATCATATTTGGCTAGATCCAGGAGTTGGTTTTGCAAAAAACACAAAGCAAAACATTCAAGTGATGCAGGATCTTGATGAAATTTCAGAATTAGGGTATCCAGTTCTTCTCGGAACATCTCGGAAATCAGTAATAGGTAATGTTCTGGGGCTCCCGGTAAATGAGCGGCTTGAAGGAACAGGTGCAACAGTTTGTTATGGTATTGAACATGGTAGTCATATAATGAGAGTTCATGATGTGAAAGAAATTGTTAGGGTATCGAAAATGATGGATGTTTTGACTGGAAAGTCTACATATGAAGAATAGGAGTGTGCAAGTTGGATTATATACATTTGAATGATATGGAGTTTTATGGTTACCACGGAGTTTTACCTGAAGAAAAGAAATTAGGTCAAAGGTTTCGAGTAACTGTGTCACTTGCGGTAAGTTTAGAAGATGCAGGTCTTACGGATGATCTTGAAAAAACAGTCAACTATGCAGAGGTATATGATCTTTGTAAAATGGTCATTGAAGGAGAGCCTGTTAAACTAATCGAAACTGCTGCAGAAATTATTGCGAGCGGAATTCTAGAGAGTTATCCGGAAAAGGTATCGGGCATACGTGTAGTGCTTGTGAAACCAGATCCTCCGATACCGGGTCATTATGCATCGGTTTCTGTTGATATTACGAGGGGGCGCTTCGAGTGAATCTTGCCTTCATCTCGATCGGTTCGAATATTGAAGATAGGCTCTATTATCTGGTAGAAGCGGTACGAGCTCTTCATACACATGAAAAGATTAACGTCTTATCGGTTTCTTCGGTCTATGAAACGGCACCCGTCGGCTATACAGAACAGGCGGAATTTCTTAATAGTGTTATTCATATTGAAACTTCATTAGACGCACAAAGCTTGCTAGCTATTTGTCAGCATATTGAAGTGGAATTGGGAAGAGTTCGGGATATAAGATGGGGTCCACGTATTGTTGACCTAGACATTCTGCTCTACAATAACGAAACTATTGTAACGGAGAACTTGATTGTGCCACATCCGCGTATGTGTGAGCGGGCATTCGTTCTAATTCCGTTGCTGGAGATTGATTCGACAATTGTTCATCCTTCAACTGGAGAATTATTGTCAAAAGAGGAAGCTGTTTCTGATGTAGGCGTAGTACTTTGGAAAAAAAGTGACGGAGTCATGCAGTTTCTTGGTTCTAATTAATGGAGTTTGATTGTACGTGTCTGGCTTTACGTTGTGGTTTTATAGTTTGCAATTAACAAGTAAAGTGTGTCTGGTTACTATAAATTGTGTACAATAGGAAGATGTATAAAGAAAAATGGGTTTTTAATTTAAGAAGGAGTGTATGTAATGTCTAATCTTGAGGAATTAAACGATCAATTACTAGTACGACGTCAAAAAATGTTAGATATCAGGGAGAGTGGAATAGATCCATTCGGTTCGAGGTTTGAACGCACGCATCTTTCCGGTGATATTCATAAGAAGTATGAAGAATTCACAAAAGAAGAGCTCGAAGAAACTGAGCATAAAGTGACTATTGCTGGACGAATCATGACCAAGCGCGGAAAAGGAAAAGCCGGATTTGCTCATATTCAAGATTTTGAAGGCCAAATCCAAATTTACATAAGAAAAGATGCGATTGGCGAGGAATCTTATCAGTTGTTTACGAGCGCGGATCTAGGTGATATCGTCGGAATTTCTGGAACGGTATTTAAAACAAACGTTGGCGAATTATCCGTTAAGGTAGATGGCTTCACTTTCCTTACAAAAGCACTTCGTCCGCTCCCGGAAAAGTTTCATGGTCTAAAAGATATCGAACAACGCTATCGTCAACGTTATTTAGACTTGATAACAACAGACGGAAGCAAAGAAACATTCATTTTGAGAAGTAAGATTATACAATCAATGCGTCGATATCTTGATGACCAAGGATTTCTTGAAGTCGAAACGCCAATGCTTCACTCAATTGCGGGTGGTGCTTCTGCGCGTCCATTCACTACGCATCATAATGCATTAGACATGGAACTGTATTTACGAATTGCAATCGAACTTCATTTGAAGCGTTTAATTGTTGGAGGTCTTGAGAAAGTTTATGAGATCGGCCGCGTATTCCGTAATGAGGGAACATCGACGCGTCATAATCCTGAATTTACGATGATTGAGTTGTATGAGGCGTATGCAGATTATAACGATATTATGAGGCTAACTGAAAATCTAGTTGCCCATATTGCACAGGATGTACTCGGAACGATGCAAGTTACTTATGGTGAAGATGTGATTGATTTAGCACCGGGGTGGAAACGTCTGCATATGGTTGATGCAGTAAAAGAGTATACTGGAGTCGATTTCTGGAAAGAGATGACGAAGGAAGAAGCGCATGCACTTGCAAAAGAACATCATATAGAAGTAACTCCAATGATGGAAGTCGGACATGTGCTGAATGAGTTCTTTGAACAGAAGGTAGAAGAAGAGCTTGTACAACCTACATTCATCTTTGGACATCCAGTAGAAATTTCACCATTAGCGAAAAAGAATCCGGAAGACGGTCGTTTCACAGATCGCTTTGAACTATTCATTGTACGTCGTGAACATGCGAATGCATTTACTGAACTTAATGATCCAATTGATCAGCGCGAACGTTTTGAAGCGCAACTTGTTGAAAAAGAACAAGGAAATGATGAAGCACATGATATGGATAATGACTTTATTGAAGCACTAGAGTATGGATTACCACCTACTGGAGGCCTTGGAATTGGAATTGATCGTCTTGTTATGCTTTTAACTAACGCGCAATCAATTCGAGACATCCTGTTGTTTCCACAAATGCGACCGAAAGACTAATGGAAGTAACCGCTGTACGAAGAGTTGCAAATGGCTACGTATAGCGGTTCTCTTTTTTTATATACAGTGATGGGAACTTATTTAAAAATAAGTGTTGCTTTATGTATTATAAGTTGTTATAGTTAAAAACGTTGCGAACGACACCGGAACAAACAATAAATAACAACTTAAATAAAAAGTTGAAACTTGCTGTTGACAAGGTGTGCGCGATTTGTTATGATATAAGAGTTGCAGTCGAGAGAACAGCAACGCTAATACATAAGAAAATGAAGTCTGATTCTTATAAATGAACCTTGAAAACTGAACAGCAAAACGTCTATAGAATTTTTAAACTCGATACACTTCGGTGTAGGGAGTATAAACGTTTCTAAGTAAGCTGATTTCCGTCAGAAGAACAGAAACAACCAGAAGGATTGAAATTCAATCCTTCGACATGACATCATTGAAGAATGTTCGC
>NZ_JBHUGI010000002.1:130764-190156 GCF_042681925.1 Sporosarcina siberiensis | reverse complement strand
AGGGAAGGCCTCTTTTCTAGGATTGGTTGTGGTGACTTAATTCTACCAAGAAAAGGTCTTCCTTTTTGTATTTATTCATTTACACAAGATATTTTACACTCTCTTATTGATATACCAGATAGTGTTAAGTGACACAGATAAGTAAAAAGAGCAGTATATATAAATACCATTGGGATCCGGTTGTAAAAGGGGCCTTTTTCTTTTAACAACATTTTAGTTGACATAATATATATTATCGGAAGCTATGTATCATGTTGAAGCATACTTGAAACAGTGAGATAAACCGAAAAAATTGAAGAAAATTACATAATTAAAGAATTCTATATATGATTAGATTCATGATATAAACAAACAAATGACTAATTGTTTACGATTCAGCTAGTTACGATCTTCGCCGGATGAAACCTTTAGTCATTAATTACTCATTGACAGCATCATTATTATTCGTAAATACGTTACCTTGCTATCAACAGAGTAAATACTAATGTATTTCAAATTATAAAAGTTCCTTTTGCTTATTTTTCTGAACCTATCTTATACTACTTCCCTACACAAAAACCGTTGCAAAAAGCTAAATGCTCTTTGCAACGGTTTTTTCTGGTTGTTCTAAAATGATATTTCTTCGTTTCATTTGAATAAAAAACAATAGCGTTAAACTTAAACTAATCATACCAAACGTTACTACCATCAATTGTAAACCAATAATATCTAAAAATGCCCCTGCTGTTAGCAATACTACTTGGAACATTACACGTTCCAACATATTTCGGAACGAAAAAAATCGGCCATGAAATTCTTTTGGCATTTGTTTTTGAAAAATAACCATTGCTGTTGGGAAAAAACAGCCTAATGCAAATCCGAGCACTGCAAACGCACTTAACGTCAAGAATTTACTTTCTGCAAAAAACAGCATAAATTCAGCAACGGCAACCATTGTTGCAAAGAAAAATAAGATAACTGTTGTTTTCCATACTTTCGAAATGTATTTCACAGCAAAGGCTCCAGCCATAAATGCAATTCCTTCGAATGTATAAATTAGTCCTTTAATAGATGCGGAATCTTGGATTTCACTTACATTAATAACGATTAAATTAAAAGAACCGATAAATAATAGCGGTATTAGCGTCATAATAAGAGTCATGCCAACAGCCGGATACTTTTTCAATACTGGGAAAATCTCCATGAATCCACCGGATTTTACGGATGAGCGCACTTTTGCGACCCGATCCTCCCCTTCGTCTATACGAAGCATCATTGTAAATAATAAAAGTCCAGCATATGCGATTATAGAGACAACATAAAGGGACATCAATGACCAGTAAACAAGCATAATACCCGCGAGTGCTGTTCCAATAACACGAGAAATAGTAGCTACATTCATATGCAATCCATTCATTGTTAACAAATCATCATCCTTTACAACAAGCGGAATTGTTGCTTGTAGTGCAGGGAAATAAAATGTTGCTGCAAGCTGAATACTAATCATAAAAGCAACCATCCACCAAATTGAATCTTGTGAAATTGCAATAAGCATAAATACAACACTAATCATGCGTCCAAAACCAGAGACTAGCAAAACTGTTTTCTTCTTTGATTGGTCAATTATTTTACCTGCAATTGGCCCTGCAATTAGACCCGCAAGAAGACCTACGGACATTATTAGTGCTTTCATAAAATCGGATGGAATTCTTTCTTGCATAAATTCCAAATTACCAATAATACCCGTCCATAATCCCAATCCTGCAATCATTTCGCCGGTTAAAATAATCCATATGTTACGGTTTTTCCACATTACACAATCCCCGTTCTATTCTTTCGTTTAACGAATTAATAATTAGTATACGTTAGAAAAAAAGAAAAGTCACGGGGCTTTATTCCCGTGACAATTGCTGTTTATTCAATTTCTGCTTTAGGATCTTTATAAATATGTGTGACAAATCCATCTTTTTTCTCATCGGTAACAAAACTACCATTTGAGGAACGGTCAGCGGCTCGGAGTGAACCTGCAAGTAAAGCTGTTTTATGTTCTTTTTCTGTGGAAAGTACTATGATTTCATCATTTGCAACCATTTTGGCACCCACAATACGATGTGGATTTGTTTTCAGTTCCTTCAAAATAAGCTGTCCACGCAAAGCTCTGGAACTAATTTCAAGTTCTTTTATACCCATTCGTTTTACAGAACCACGCTGGGTTGCTATTAGTAGTGAAGGATTCTCACTACTGATGACTTCCATTGCAACAAGCTGATCATCATCTTTTAAGTTTATACCTTTTACACCCGCAGTTCGGATGCCTGTTACAGAGATTTCAGTTAGTGAAATACGCAGTGCATATGCTTGATGTGTAATAAATACGATTTCTTCATCACCCTTAAGAAGGCGTGCTTCAATCATCGTATCCCCTTTACGAATGCCCATACATTTAAATGTTCTAGAAAATCTTCGAACTTCATAATCAGCAAGTTTGGATTGTTTGATTAATCCATTCGCTGACGCGGTTACTATATTTACATCATCTACAAAATTCTCAATTCCAATTACAGCTATAATTGACTCATTTTGCTCAAGAGGAATAATGCTTGATATATGCTGTCCAAGATCTCTCCAACGTATGTCAGGAAGCTCATGAACAGGTTGATGCATATAGTTGCCTAAGGAAGTGAACATTAGTAAATGATGCTGTGTATTCATTGGTGATTCATATAACATGAAATCGGATTCCTTCATATCATGACCTGTACCATTAGATGCACTATATGAGCGAACGCTAGTCCGCTTTATGTAACCATCTTTAGTAACAGAAACAATGACTTCCTCGCTAGGTATTAATATATCAAGATCAACTTTAATTTCTTCAATTTTCTCTTGTATAATAGAGCGTCTTGGTTCCGCAAAGTTTTTACGTATCTCAAGAAGTTCTTTTTTTATGATATTAGAAAGCTTTTTATCACTTTTTAATATCGCGTCGAGCACTTCGATTTGTTTACGAAGTTCTTTATCTTCATTTTGCAGCTCAGTAATATCTGTATTTGTAAGTCTATAGAGCTGCAAAGATACGATTGCTTCAGCTTGAATTTCAGAAAACGCAAATTCATTTATTATATTATTCTTAGCGTCTCGTTTATCTTTAGATGCACGAATTGTCTTAATCACTTTATCTAAAACTGATAATGCTTTCATAAGACCTTCAACAATGTGCAGACGATCTTGTGCTTTTTGAATATCAAAACGTGATCTACGTGTAACTACGTCTTTTTGGTGTCCAATATATGCGTCTAGAAGCATTGGAAGTGACATTAGTGTGGGTCTACGTCCGGATATTGCAATCATATTGAAATTATAGGTTACTTGTAAATCTGTATTCTTTAACAAATACTGTAAAATACCGTTTGCATCTACATCTTTTTTTAGTTCAACAACAACTCGGAGACCCGTTCGGTCCGATTCATCTCTAACATCCGCAATTCCATCAAGCTTTCGGTCAATACGAAGTTCATCCATTCTTTTAACCATATTGGCCTTGTTTACATCATACGGAATTTCTGTCACTACGATTTGTGATTTTCCACCTTTTAAAGGCTCAATAACAGACTTTGCTCGAATGATAATTCGACCTTTACCTGTCTCATATGCTTGTTTAATACCGTCTGTTCCTTGAATTGTTGCGCCTGTAGGGAAATCGGGTCCTTTAATAACCGTCATTAATTCATCTACAGAGACGTCAGGGTTATCCATACGCATTAAAACAGCATCAAGTGATTCATGCAGTGCATGTGGTGGAATATCCGTAGCATATCCCGCAGATATTCCGGTTGAACCATTTACCAATAGATTTGGAAACCTAGATGGTAGAACGGTTGGTTCGGGTTCAGTATCATCAAAGTTCGGTATGAAATCTACTGTATTTTTATTTAAATCACGAAGCATTTCTCCCGCAATTGGGGAAAGACGGGCTTCTGTATAACGCATTGCTGCAGCCGAATCACCGTCAACTGACCCGTTATTACCATGCATTTCAACCATCATATGTCTGAGTTTCCAGTTTTGACTCATTCGTACCATCGCTTCATATACGGATGTATCACCATGAGGATGATAATTACCGATGACATTACCGACAGTTTTCGCAGATTTACGGAAAGCTTTTTCATGTGTATTACCTTCATGAAACATAGCGTAAAGAATTCGGCGTTGTACTGGTTTTAAACCGTCCCTTGCATCTGGTAACGCTCGGTCCTGAATAATATACTTACTATATCTCCCAAAGCGATCCCCAACTACCTCTTCTAAAGGTAGGTCTTGAAAGCGTTCTGTTGATGTCATTCAAAATCCCCCTCAACATGCAGAAATTCATTATCCAGTATATTGTGATCTTCTTGCTGACCAAAATCGACATTTTCTTCAATCCAACGTCTTCTAGGTTCTACTTTGTCACCCATTAATGTTGTAATGCGTCGCTCTGCTTTTGCTCCATCATCTATCGTTACTCTTATAAGAGTTCTAGTTTCAGGATTCATAGTTGTATCCCAAAGTTGATCTGCATTCATCTCACCGAGACCTTTATACCGTTGAAGTAAATACCCTTTACCCACTTTAGCAGTTGCCTCGTCCAAATCATCATCAGTCCAAGCATAAGCAAGCTTTTCAGTTTTACCTGCTCCTTTAAACACTTTATAAAGTGGTGGTAGAGCAATAAACACTTTACCGGCTTCAATTAAAGGTTTCATATAACGATAAAAAAACGTGAGCAAAAGAACCTGTATATGCGCACCATCCGTATCGGCATCCGTCATAATAATAACTTTGTCATAGGCAATATCTTCTACTTCGAAGTCAGCCCCTACACCACCGCCAATTGCATGGATGATCATGTTAATTTCTTCGTTTTTCATGATATCTTCAAGTTTCGCTTTTTCTGTATTTAGTACTTTACCTCTTAGTGGCAGTATTGCTTGGAATACACGGTCACGTCCTTGTTTTGCAGAACCGCCCGCAGAATCACCCTCCACAAGATAGAGTTCATTTCTAGCAGCATTACGCGACTGTGCAGGAGTTAGTTTTCCAGAGAGCAATGTATCTGACCTCTTACGCTTCTTACCAGTCCTGGCGTCTTCCCGTGCTTTACGTGCTGCTTCTCGTGCTTGTTGCGCACGAATTGCTTTTCTTACAAGAGATGCGCTTAAATCTGCATTTTCTTCAAGATAGTAAAGAAGCTTTTGTGCAATTACTGAGTCGGTTACTCCTCTTGCTTCACTTGTACCTAGTTTTCCTTTTGTTTGGCCTTCAAATTGCAGAATTTGTTCTGGAATTCGGACAGAAATAATTGCTGATATCCCTTCACGAATATCAGAGCCCTCAAGGTTCTTATCCTTTTCCTTTAACAAACCTGTTTTTCTAGCATACTCATTGAAAATACGAGTGACTGCTGATTTTGCACCAGTTTCATGTGTTCCTCCGTCTTTCGTACGAACGTTATTAACAAAAGAAAGTATTGTTTCGGAGTATCCATCACTAAATTGGAACGCAAATTCAACTTCGATTCCGTCTGCTTCACCGTCTAAATAAGCGACTTCATGAAGTACATCTTTTTCTTCATTCAAATACGATACGAATGCTTCTATACCTGTTTCATAGAAAAACGTATCTGTTTTTTCCGTTCCTTCTTCTTCTAAATTAATTTCTAAGCTTTTTAATAAGAAAGCCGACTCACGAAGACGTTCACTCAATGTATCGTATTGATATTTTAAAGTCGAAAAGATTGTTGGATCTGGTTTGAAGTGAATCAGTGTGCCTTTTTCGCGCGTTGTTCCAATTTGTTCAAGTGTCGTCGCAGGTTTTCCACCGTTTTCAAAACGTTGTCGGAACTTATGCCCGTCACGAAAAATTGTCACTTCAAGCCATTCTGAAAGCGCGTTAACTACAGCTGCACCCACACCATGTAAGCCACCACTTGTTTTATAGCCACCTTGACCAAATTTTCCACCGGAGTGAAGAATGGTAAGAATAACTTCAGTTGTGGGTTTACCTGTTTGGTGAATCCCTGTCGGCATACCTCGACCATAGTCACGTACACTAACACTTCCATCAGCATGAAGCTTAACATCTATTTGCGATCCAAATCCGCCTAATGCTTCATCAACCGAGTTGTCTACAATTTCATAAACAAGGTGATGAAGTCCACGAGTATCTGTTGAACCTATATACATACCCGGTCGTTTGCGAACAGCATCCAAACCTTCGAGGATGTGTATTGAATCGTCATCATAAGTAAAATTTTCTTGTTTTTTTGTCAATATGTCGCCCCCATAAAACGAATGTTCTCTAGTATATCATCGTACTGCTTCCTGAAAAGGTTGTCAAATCAACGTTCTGGTAAGCTTGCTCAATTAATTGTATAGAAGAAAATCAAAACATGCAATGAAGAGTATAAAAATAGGTACGGAATAATTTACTTTTAATGAATTAATCACTAGAAAAATCCTGTGTTTTCCTTCGACTTCGAATAAATATAAATTGTCGCTTGTACATAGTTCTGATAGACTGAAACCATTGAAGTAACTAAGGAAAAAGGAGTAGAATATGGAACTTATACTAATTTTACTAGCAGCATATTTACTTGGCTCAATACCCTCAGGCTTATGGGTCGGCAAACTTTTTTATAAAATAGATATCCGTGATCACGGAAGCGGTAATCTAGGTGGGACGAATACGTTTCGAATATTGGGTAAAAAAGCGGGTTTATTTGTAACAACTCTCGATATTTTGAAAGGATCTGCAGCTACTTTACTGCCACTGTTACACTACTTCAGTGAAACTGCAGTAAACCCGCTTATCTTAGGGATGGTCGCAGTAGTTGGACATATGTTCCCTATTTTTGCTCGGTTTAAAGGGGGCAAAGCTGTGGCTACATCCGGCGGGGTTGTATTAGGGGTAAACTTGCCACTTTTCATCCTCGTGTTAGTTAGTTTTTTCATCGCATTAAAACTAACGAAAATGGTATCACTTTCTTCAATGATTGTAGCTGTTGTAGGGTTTATCTATAGTTTAATTTATTATTTCCAAACGGGTGATTTTTATTTATTGATTGCAATTGGACTATTTGCCTCATTCATTTTTTATCGGCACCGATCAAATATAGGAAGAATTAAAGCTGGAACTGAGCCTAAAGTAAAGTGGTTATAATACAATTGAAATCCAAAGGGTAGGTGTTACGATTGAAGATTGTAATTTCTGAAAAAGCACTAAGTTGGTTTAAGGAAGAAATGGAAACAACACCAGGTGACGCAATTCGTTTCTTCGCAAGATATGGTGGGTCAAGTCCACTACATACAGGATTTTCACTAGGTGTGACAAAAGTACAGCCTGATGATGCCGCCTTTAAAACTGATCATGATGGCACGCTTTACTATATCGAAAACCGTGATGAGTGGTTTTTCCTTGAACACGATTTACATGTAAACATTGATCCTAAACTTGATGAACTTGTTTACTCATACAAAAAAGCGTAATGGTGAATAACCTTTACGCTTTTTTATTTGTACTTTTCAAAAGCATTTGGAGAGCCTTTTTATCAATTTTTCCTACATGCGTTTTTGGTAATTCTGGTAGTATTATTACTTCTTTCGGTATTTTATATGTTCCTAAAAACCGTTTGCAGTGTTCAATTGTACGTTCCTTGTTTAATATAACCCCTGCTTTTAAAGAAATAAATGCGATAATGATTTCGCCCCATAGCAAGTCTTCTTTTCCAAGGACTGCCGCTTCACTAATACCATTGATCTGCAATAATAATTGTTCAACTTCTTGTGGATACACATTTTCTCCGCCTGTAATGATCACATCTTTTTTTCGTCCAACGATATAAAAGTCCCCGTCTGTATCGTATTTAGCCAAATCACCTGTTCGCAACCAGCCGTTATCTAATGTTTTTGTCGTTTCAATTTTGTTTTCCCAATACAAACTAAAAACATGCGGTCCTTTAATATATAGCTCTCCTACTTCTCCCATCCCACACGGAATCCCTTCTTCAGTCAATACTTTGACTGAATTTAATAACATACACTTTCCGACGGATCCAATTTTTAGAATAGAATCCTCTGATCGTATAAAGAAGTTATTTGGACCAGCTTCTGTGAGGCCATAACCTTCCTTAAAATTCAGTCCTTTATTATGAAATGCGTGATAGATCAATTTTGGACAAGGCGCTCCCCCTGATATAAAAACATTCATCGTTGGAAATGTAGATTCCTTAAAATATGTTGTATGAATCATTGAATGATACATCGTAGGAACAAACAAAGAAATCGTTGCTTTATATGTATCTGTGGCTTTTAATGCCTCTTCACAGTCAAATGTGTTTCCAATAACAACTGTACCTCCTGCCATCAAAAGAGGCATACTTAGTGCGTTAATACCGCCCGTATGAAAAAGTGGCATATAATTAATTGTGACATCTTTTTCGCTTAAACCCCAACTGGCAATAGTATTGACAGCATTTGCATTAATGGCTTTCTTAGATAGTACTACACCTTTTGCAATTCCTGTCGTACCTCCAGTATAAATAATCATCCACGGGTCTGTACTAATAGTTCTTACTGGATTCAGTACACTCAAATCTAATTCTATATGATCAATTGAATTCAAAAGAATTTTCGTGTGAAAATGAACTTCCTCGATTTTAGATTGGTAACTAGCATGGAACAATAGAATTGAAGGTGTACAGTCATTTAGAAGATTGTTAATTTCAAAATGACTTAACCTCCAGTTCAGCGGGACATAAATAAGCCCCCTTAACTCACACGCAAACATTAGTGCAAATAGGTCTGGACTGTTCGGTGCTAGGATTGCGACACGCTCACCTTTTTTGTATCCATTCAATTTAAAATAGGAGGCCCAATGATGAATGCGACTTTTAAGTTTCGCATATGTCCAAGTTACACCTGAATGAAGTTCGATAAATGCTGTCCTATTATTTGAAAGTGCAGTTCTCTTTATTATCCATGTCGATTCATGATCCACTCATTAACGCCTCCTATCCGTTACATTAATATGCCGCCGTCTACATGCAAAACATGCCCGTGCACATAGTCTGATTCTTCACTTGCAAGATATAAATACGCATTAGCGATATCTCTAGGTGTCCCGAGCCTTTGTAAAGAAACAGCAGACTTCATTTGTTCAATTACTTTTTCAGGCATTTTACTAACCATTGAAGTGACAGTAAAGCCCGGGGCTACCGCATTTACATTTATACCCCTTCTACCAAATTCTTTTGCCCATGTTTTTGTTAATCCAACGACGGCCGCTTTTGTAGCCGCATAATTCGTTTGTCCGAAGTTCCCATAAATACCACTTACCGATGATGTATTAATGATTTTTCCATACCCTTTATCCAACATATACGGCACAATTGCTTGAGTACAGTTGAAAACTCCTGTTAAATTGACATCTAAAACGGCTGCAAAATCGACGGGATCCATTTTTACAAGTGTTGCGTCCCTAGTAATTCCAGCATTGTTTATTAAAATATCAATCTTTCCATAGGTTTCGATAGCTAATTCTACACAGCTTCTAATATTCTCTCGGTTTACGACATCTAATTGAATAAATAGGACATCAAAACCTTGCTCTTTAAGTAATTGCTCCTGAGCTTTTCCAGTAACTACATCAAAATCAGCCATTATTACTTGTGCGCCTTCTTCTGCAAAACGTTCACATGCAGCAAGACCAATACCATTTGCTCCCCCTGTAATCAATGCAGTTTTACCTACTAGCCGCATTACTTCATCTCCTCATTCTAAAAAAGTTTCAATTACTTCCTTAAGGTTGTTTATATTGTCGATTAAAGGCGAATGTCCGCTATTTTCTAACGAGATGTAGGTTGCATTTGAACTTAAGTCTTCGACAATTTCTTGTGTCATTTGTTCAGTTACAACATAGTCACGATCTCCTCTTAAAATCAACACTGGAATTTCAATGTTTTTCGCTTGATTCGTACCTTTTATCAGACCATTGTGATGTGCACTTATATTAAAGGTATTCAGAGAATAGTATACGTCCACAAGATTTCTCTGCGTGAGCATATCATCGACATATTCTTCATATTTTTCTTCAAGCGGTTTGTTGTGAGTGTATATTAATGTGTTCCAAACCGCTTGCAATCCTACACGATTTTTTGTGTCATACAACCCTTGCAGCGCCAACGTTTTCCCAACATCATTTTCTACTTCTGTGAGTGTAGTTAAACGAGATTCCAAATCGGGTGTACCGTCTGCCTTTGTACCAAAAAACGGATACCCACGAGTCGATGCAGAAGCTAGTAAAACCATTTTCTTACAAAGCCCAGGATAATCTGCTTCAAATTGCATACACACTGCACCACCTGTTGACCAACCAATCAAGTTGAAATTCGATAAATAAAGCGCGTCCACAAAGCCCTTTAAATCATCCGAAAAGTCTTTGATTCGAGTGATGCGCTCATTATAGGAGGACCCCCCAAATCCACGTAAATCGATTGCATAAATCGTATATTCGGGATTTAGTACATCTATAAGTAGATCCCAGTGTTTGGATGATGTCATATTTCCATGAATGAGAATGATTGTTTTTTCTTCACCTAACCTTACTCTATAAGCAATTTGCTCATTGTTTGGCAACCATACTGTTTGAAGTGTCATTCAATCGACCCCTTTATTATTGTTTACCCCATTTAACTGTGATAGCTCCCCATGCATATCCGATACCTGCACTAACCAGCACAATCACATCTCCATCTCTTAGCTTTCCTGCCTTTTCAGCAAGTTCCAGAGATAGGATTTGATCGATTTGTCCAATATGACCGTATTCATTTAAGTACGTTGTATTCATTTCTTGTAAACCAAGTTCATTTAACACATAATCATGAGCAGATTTTTTCATATGCAATATCGCTAAATAGTTGATATGTTTTTCTGTGAACCCGCTCTTTTCTAATGAAGTACGAATCACTTTCAAGAAATTTTGCATGGATTTCTGCTCTAATCTTGCTTTCATTCCAACGGGATCAAGGACATCCAGTCGGTACAATCCACCTTCTAAGTCTTCAGCTGTTAAGGGAGTTTTTGTTCCACCTATTGGGACGACAACGTCTTCAGAAAAAGAACCATCCGTAACTATATCCGATTCCATTAGGACGTTTTCCGAATGACCTCTTTTAAGTATCATAGCTCCACCACCGGCACCTAAATTAAACATAAAACGGGTCCTCTCATTTGTATAATCAATGAAATCTCCATTTCTATACCCACCGGCGAGTAATACTGTTTCAATAGCTGGATCGGTTTCCATCATACTTTTCGCAACTTTCATAGCCATAATTGTGGTTCCACATCGCTGCGCAACATCAAATCCCCATGCATGATATGCCCCTATCTCTTCCTGAATTTTAATAGCGGCCGTCCATAGTGGATATTCTTTATGTTCCTCCCCAATGTAAATAATCAAATCAATGTTTTTCGGGTCTACATTTCCTTTACGAAGTGCATCCTGAGCTGCCCAAACTCCCATTGCAACTGTGTGATCATCTTTTCCTGGAATTGGTTTTTGTAAAATTCCAAGCTTGTGTTTAACAACTTCAACAGGTATATTCGATAGTTTTGCAATTTCATCAGCAGATATTGTCGTTCTAGGTATATACACACCAGTGCTCACAATTCCGATATCCATTACAAAACCTCCTTCTCACGGTCTTTTGTAGATGTTTTTGAGCTTTGGGTTCGTCGCTTCCAAAGTTTTTCACGAACGGTTCCAACAACGCCTTTAGGAAAGAAAATCACTACTAATATAAATAGTATTCCAAAGAAAATGATCCACCTTTCAAAAATAGGATAATCTTTGGCAAGACCAGATAAATAATGTTGTGACAATTCAATAATTCCCGCACCAAGTATTGGACCAATCAGTGTACCAACACCACCAATAATCGTCATTAGCAATGCGTCTAGAGTAATATCCAGTGATAGAACGCTTGTATTTACAAATCGTAAGGATACGGCATACAGTGATCCCGCAAGACTTGCGACGATACCGGCTACAATTGATGCAATTACTTTATAGTGTAATGTATTAAAACCATGTGATAATGTCCTTTGTTCATTTTCCCGAACGGCTACTAACACTCTTCCAAACGGTGAGTTTACAAAGCGCCGTAAACAGTAGTACACGAGTACTAAGCACAATAACGTCATACAATAAAACATGATTCTGTCCTTAAAAAATTCAGGTGCTTTAAATGTAAATCCATCATTTCCATATGTTACAGTTCGCCATTTTTCAGCAAGAACTAAAAACAATCCGGAAATGGCTAACGTAAACATTGCGAAAAAATGTGTTTTTAATCGTAATGTTAAGAGTCCTATGAAAAAACTTACAATCCCAGCAATTAGCATGCCTACAACAATAGAGAGTAAGAACACGCCCATTGTTGGCTCAATTCTCTTTAACATTACCGCTGTTGTATAGGCCCCCATTCCAAAAAACATTGCATGGCCAAATGAGACGATTCCTGTATAACCGAGTAAGATATCATAGCTCATTGCTAGAATTGAAAATATAAATATTTGTGTAAGTAATATCGTCCATGTTCTTGATTCAGACACGAACGGAAAAACAGCAAGTGCCAGTACAATGATTATTAAAAATATGTTGTTCCACTTAAAAGTTCTCTTCATGTCGTCACCCCTTTGCTGTGAATAGACCTTGCGGACGGAATATTAATACGATTGCCATAAGGATCATATTGACCGCAAGTGATAGAACTGGAACGTAGTACGCCATATAACTCCCAATTAATCCAACTAAAATTGCAGCAAGTAATGACCCTGGAAAACTTCCCATTCCTCCAATTACGACGACAATAAAGGCGAGTATGGCAAACTCCATACCCATCTCCGCATAAATAACACCAGAGTAAGGGGCGAACAAGACTCCACCTAGTGCCGCAAGAGCTGAACCCGTCATAAATACAAGTAAGAAAACCCGTTTAATATTAATGCCAAGTGCCTGCACCATGTCTTTATTGATAACACCTGCACGAACAATCAGCCCGATTTTGGTGCGCTTTAAAATGTATTGAAAAATACCGAATACGAGAAAACCTACGATAATGATAAACAAGCGATATTTAATAATTAGAACGTCTCCAAATTCCCAGCTTCCCGCGAGATATGGTGGTACTTTAGCGGCAATTTGATTTGGACCCCAAACGACCTTTAGCATTTCAGATAGTACGAGCATAAAACCAAGTGTTATTAAGATTTGTTGCACATGATTTCCGTACACAGGTCTAATAATGAGCCTCTCCGTGACGAATCCAAGAGCTGCACCTGTTAGAATTGCACCTAAAATCCCAAGGAAAAAACTTCCGGTGATACCGTAAAACCAAACTCCAGAAAAAGCTCCCCAAGCAAAAAGTCCACCATGTGCAAAGTTTAAAACACTCATTAGACCGAAGATTAGAGTCAATCCAGAAGCAAGTAGAAAAACAAGCATACCCGTTGCCAAACCGTTCACTGTTAAATTTATGAGTAGTTCCATCGCGCAACCCTCCCTAACCTATTCCTAAGTATTTGCGTTTAAGTTCCTCGTTTTGAATTAAATCCTCCATAATGCCTGAATGCACCGTTTCTCCATCATCAATAAGTGTGTATGTATTTCCAATTCGACTCGCCATGATGAAGTTTTGCTCAACAAGGACAATTGTTGTGCTTTTTTTCATTTCGGTGATCGCTTCCATTACCGTTTCAATGACTATTGGTGCAAGCCCTTTTGAAGGTTCATCAATTAAAAGAAGCTTGCTATCATTGACAAAAGCTCGAGCCATTGCAAGCATTTGTTTTTGACCTCCAGACAAATGTCCAGCATCCTTTTTCCAAAACTTTTTCAAATCTGGAAACAACTCTAAAACATACTCTTGTCTCTTAAATGCCGCTTCATTTTCTACTCTCATAGCAACTTTCATATTTTCTTCAACCGTCAAGTCACCAAAGATGCCCTGATCTTCAGGCACATAGCCAATACCTAAATTCGCAATTTCGTATGTTGCTTTTCGAGTAATATCTTGTTCATTAAAGATCACTCTTCCTTTTGTAGCCGGTGTTAATCCCATAATTGTTTTTAGTGTCGTCGTTTTACCTGCGCCGTTACGACCGAGTAAGACGCTTACTTCTCCAATTTTCGCTTCAAAATTAATTCCTTGTAGAATATGATACTGCCCGATATGTGTATGAACCCCTTCAACTTTCAGTAAGGTTGTCATCGTAAAGACCTCCCAAATAAGCATTTTGGACGGTTTCATTGTCCATGATTTCCTGCGGGCTGCCATCCGCAAGAAGTTTCCCATTGAACAAAACCATAATCGAATCCGATAAATCGAGAATCATGTCCATTTTATGTTCTATTAGTAAAATTGTTTTATCTCCCGTATTTTTGATATGTCGAATGACATCTAAAATTGCTGGAACTTCTTCAAGTGACATCCCTGCTGTTGGCTCATCTAAAAGCAAAACCTCTGTATCCAATGCAAGTAGCATGGCAATTTCCAATTTCCTTTTTTCTCCATGGGATAGCTGACTGGCTAATACAAACTCTTTTCCTGACAGGAGAACTAGATCTAGTAACTCTTCCGCCTTTTCAATTAAATTCTTATAACTAAAATAATTACTAAACATTTGATATCTGATTTTTTCCTTTGACTGCACAGCAAGTCGCACATTTTCTAAAACAGTTAAGTTTGGAAAAACATTTGTAATTTGAAAGGAACGACCCAGTCCCATTCGTGTACGGGTAACCGATGAGGCATTTGAAAGGGCCTTACCTTTAAAATAAACCTCTCCTTCCGTTGGTTTTAATTCACCACTGATTAAATTGAAAAATGTCGTCTTACCAGCACCATTTGGTCCAATGATTGATTTAAAATGCTTATCCGGCATTGAAAAGTTCACATGATCGACTGCAGTATGACCACCGAAACGAATCGTCAAATTCTCAGTTCTTAAAATAGGCTCCATACGTATTCTCCTTTCATCTGTCCCTCTCCATAACATGAAATGACTTTCTTGCTATGGAGAGGGACAGCTCAGTAATAAATGAACTGTCCACTAATAATCGTTATTTGTTCATTATCGGTGGCTCGGTCTCACTTGGTAACAACTCTCTTATTAGCATTGGAACGGGATAATCTATACCGTCTACTTTTTCAAGTTTTATTGAATACAGTGATTGTAAAGCTTGATGATCTTCTGCTCGGAACGTCATCGTGCCTTTTGGTGTTTCAAAAGACATTCCCTCCATAATACCTATCAGTTTATTGCCGTCTGCCTCACCTTCTGATTTGGTGAGTGCTTCCACAATTGCAATTGCCGCAGACATTCCACCAGGAGTAAATAAATCAGGAACTGCACCATCGAATCGTTTTTTATGTTCTTCCACAAGCCAATCGTTGACCTCATTGTCCGGAAGTGTGTGGTAATATACAGTGAATCCTTCCATGCCAACTAAAGGTTCCATTACTGAAAGGGCCGCAATGTCAGGCGCACCTGTTGATATTTTAATCCCTTTTTCTTGCATCTTTAAATCTGAAATTTGGTTCCAAGGTGAATTTGCTCCAGCCCATACGACAAACATATAATCCGGTTTTTCTTCAATGATTTTCTGCAAATTAGATGTAAAATCCGTTGCGGCAGGGTCTGCAAATTCAGTCAATACAACTTCGGCGCCAAGATCTTCGGCCGCTTTTTTAAATGCCGCAACGCCGTCCCATCCAAATGAATAGTCCGGAGCAAAAGTTGCGATTTTAACGCCCGGTTTTGCAATAGCTGCTGCACCTGCTACTGCGTCTTGTGAAGAGTTTCGAGCAGTTCTGAATATAAATTGATTGAATTCCGAACCTGTAATACTGTCTGCAACGGCAGGTTCAACAATCATAATTTTCTCATATTCCTCAGCCAGTGGCAGTACCGCTAAAGTGTCACCTGAACTTGAAGATCCAACAAGGAAATCAACCTTGTCATCTTCTAGTAGTTTGGTTGCTTTTTGAACCGCAACTTCAGGCTTTGTTTCAGTATCTTCATATACAACTTCAATTTTCTTTCCTGCGACTTCCATTGTGCCGTTTGTCGCATACTCTAATCCTAGTTCAAAACCTTGTCGAGTCTGTTTACCATATGATTCAAGAGCGCCAGTAAGGGAAGCAAGCACACCAATTTTAATAACTTCCATTTCTGCTTCCACTTCTTCTTTTGAAACCTCGATTTTTTCACTGTCTGTTACATCTGTCTCTTCTAATTCTTTTCCAGAATCACTCGTACAAGCTGCACCAACCACTAATACCAATGCTAGTAATAAAAATAGCACCCATTTCTTCATCATAAATTAACCCTCCCTTTCCTCAATTGTAATCGCTTACTTTCTAACTATTACTCTACAAGAGCAGAGTTACAATTCAGTTACAAAAAAATAGAAAACAAATATAATTTGCTTTCTACAGTTCGTTGAGTATGATTTTATACATTTCCTTCGTCGTCTCCATTGGTTCAATCAGTAATTCTTCAGAAAGAATTACAACGCATTTTTTATACCATTTTATCGCTTGGGAACGATTGTTCTGTTGATAATGAGCAAACATTAGTAGACGATAAGCTTCTTCCCAAGTATGATCGATACGCAAAAGCTTTTCCGCCCAATAGATTGTTTTCCCGAAATTACTGAGACGTGTGAATGTCTGTGCAAGACGTTCAATCACGCTCATGTATTTCTGCTCCAATCTATCACGCTCTTCATTTATCCAGCCAACTGCTAATTTCTCTTCAAAGAGCTGCCCTTTGTATAAGGATATGGCTTTTAGTAACTGATCGTTTGAAACGTTTGGAGTGAGCTCCCTTAAGCCAAGCTCTGTGTATTGATGAAAGCGATCCACATCACTTATAAACACAGCATCTGGATTTAAACGATACATTGTTTGTTTTCTTAAAATGAAAAACGATTTCTCTCTTGGACTGCGTTTAGGTTCCAAGACTTTTAATAATGCATTCAAAACTACTTTAAAATCCCTATCTGCCTTTTTTACATCTGTCATTTCCCACAGTGTATACATAATTTCTTCTTTTGAGATATACCGATCTTTATTTAAAAGTAAATAAATGAAAAGTTCTTTTGATTTATCTCGCTGCCAATCGCGGTCATCTACTTCATCTAAACCGCGATGGATTTTAAAGATACCCAACATTTGAATTTCAATTTTATAACCAGGATGTGTCGCTAGGTTCTCCAAATTCAAATCACTAATGATTTGCTGAATCTCTTTATTCTCTTTGTTTGAATCTCGTGCTTTTATAAGAAGCTGAGGAATAGATTCCATATCGAAAGGGCAAAATATTGTTTTTATTTTCACGAAAAAGTAATAGTTGTACTTTACACACAATTTCGCAAATTGTCTAGACTGTTCATTAAACAAGCATTCTTCTTCAGTTTTATAATAAACATTCATAAGCCAAAAAGTAGCAACCATCGTACCATATTTGTCCCCGCATTTATTAAATAGGTTGTTTGCAGCAATTGCATTCTCTTCCGAACACTTGTAATTTCTACCATAAAAATGAACGATTGCAAGACCGATCCGTATAAGTCCAGATAGCCATCCATCATTTACTTTTTCAGTTTCACGAAGGCCCTCTTCCCCAAAGCTAATAGCCTCTTCAAAAAGTCCTTGACGTGCTTTTATAATAGATAAGCCCATTAAAGGTTCTGCTTTTCCACGGGAAACGTTTAATTTTTCCATTCGATCGATTGCTTTCACATAATAACCATCTGGTATTTGTAAATTGTAAGGGTCTGATAGCACTTTCACGTGTCCCATTCGAATCCAACCGACAGCTTCTACAAAACCTGACCTTTCCCTTCCTCCAACCTCTATCCCTTTCTGAGCACTTTCAAAAGCCAAGTCCACTTTTCCCATAAGAGAATAGATAAGTGATAACAAAACATCTGTTTCTCTATGTGAATCAGGCAATGCTGACTTCTCTATTAAACGATTCGTTAAAATTTCTTTTGCTGTACTCAATTTCCCGGTCCGTAATGACATTCGTGCATCTAAATTACCTTCACATAGGATTGTTGTATCTAACTTTTCATTTGCTACCCATACTTCAGCATCTGCAGCTTTTCCTAAATTCACAAGGTTTTCAGCAAATTGTCGTTTTAACAATTCCATCTCTCGAAAAGAAGTTTTCTTGCTTTTTTGGGCAAGAACAATAGCTTCTAATAAATATGCCTTTGCTAATTCAGGTTGAATCGTATCTAAATAAATATGCGCAATGCCCCCATTGGCACGGCTTTGAAAATACGCATTGTCTTCTTCTTTAGCCAATTGAATACTTGTCGTGTATGCATCAAATGCTTTTTCATAAAATGCTCGGTATCTATGTGCTTCACCTTCATAAAAATAAAGTTGGCAATACATATCGCGCACATCTTTGGGTAAATCTTTTATAGTATCCAAAAGCCAATCGAATTGACCTGACTTTATTAACGAATCTCCAGCTTCAGATAGTACTTCCCCAATGAAATAACAATCCCCACTTTTTATTGAATGATAAATTGCTTGTGTGGAATTATTTCTCTCCTTATAATAGTTCGAAGCTTTCTTATGAATAGCTTCAAAACTTGTATGGTTGTTGCTCAGCCATTTCGATTCCAAGAACTTTTGAAAAAGGGCATGATATCGATAAGTTCCAATTTCACTAAGAGGCTGTATGAACATATGTTGTCTAGCAAAGGCACTAAGATGTTCAGCGGCATCCATACCATGAAAGTCTCGAATGAGTTGCTCTGAAAAAACTGGGAAAATGGAATAGGCAAGCAACCAATCTTGTTCTATTATCTCCATTCTATTAAAAACTTCATCCGATAAATAAGTAAAAAGCTCATGTAGTGCCGGCTTCACAGCTTTTTGGAAAGGGATCTCAGTTTCAGACATTTGCATCGCCATCAAGTTTACCGCAATTGCCCATCCTTCCGTCATTTGTACAATGTTTTTCGCTTCATCAACGGATAATTGTTTGTCAAAATAATCTTCAAAAAATACGATAATTTCATCTTCAGTAAACATAAAATCTTCTTCGATAATTTCACTTAATTGAGAGGTTAACTTCAATTTATTTAAGCTAAACCATTTTGGTCGATTCCGCGTTGCAACTACTAAATGTACATGTGGCGGAAGGAATTCAATAATTTTCTCCATCATATAATTGATATGAAAAACATGATCTACAATGTGATAATCATCGATAACAATTGAGATTGGTTCCCCTATTTCACATAATTCATTTATGAACAAGGCAAGCCAACGAGCTAAATCTTCTTCTTTTGGATACATGGAGGGATTTTCCCAATCTTTCAACGAATATCCGAAATTCGGAATTACTCGTTGAATGCTATGTATAAGGTACGTAATGAACGGTAGAATGTTATCATCTTCCTCCGTGACTGAATACCAAGTATAAATGGATCTTTTATCATTAAAAAAAGAAGATAAGCCCGAACTTTTACCAAAACCAGCACCGCTATGCAGTAAAGTTAATTTGACATGTTCCGAAGCATTCATTTTTCGAACAAAAATAGACCTACGCATATATGTATGTGTAGGTATTGGGGGTATTATTTTTGAACGTAAAATTTCTTGTTGTTCCATTTATTTATCACCTTCCAAACACTCTATGTTCTTAAGTTTATCACAAGAGTATTCGGAATTGGGTGATATCTTTTGTTCGTTTAAATATTTATTGAATAAGTACATTAACAGTTCAATTCAAAGTCTAAAGCGTTCCAATTGATTTTTTAAGCCTTCGTTTATCAAGATGTCCCGCTCACGCTGCCCAAATAGATCATAGTGTGGGTAATCTTTTTTCATATCAATCCACTCTGCCTTCAACCCGTATTGCTTGCCCCATTCAATCAGTTTTTCAATATCCGAGCAACCTACTTTTGTTACCGTCTTACATCCTGGAAATCGTTCATCCAACCAGTAATGAGTCAAGAAGGCAATCTCTCCACTTCTTACCGAGCTTTTCCAATCTTGCAGTTCAGAACGCTGAATTCCAAATGCCATTAGTCTTTACTCCTTTGAATCTCTTTATATTTAGCATCCCATTCCGGATGGACTTTTTTTAACGGTACAGGGCGAAACGTATCTTTTGCGACCAATACATGTTCTGATTTGGCAGTTGCCGCTACCGTTCCATTCTCATGCAGAATTTCATAACCATACGTTGTCCGAAGACGATCGTGTTTTTCAATCCAAGTACGCACAGTTGCCGTCTGACCGTATCTCATTGCCGCCTTGTATTGAATGGATAAATCAATTACCGGCGATAGGTACCCTACTGTTTCGAGCTGTGCGTATGTATACCCTAAATCTTTTATGATTTTAGTTCGTCCAAGTTCCATCCACACTAAATAATTGGCATGATAGACAACACCCATTTGGTCTGTCTCTGCATAACGTATTTCAACTTCTTTTTCGCTAATAAACATGTTGCTCACCTCTTCATCAATTATACAAAAGTACTTAAGAAAAAGCTGTAAAAGGGAAAAAAGGTGCTCAAATGAATGAGCACCTTTTAAAAATCCATATTAAGCTTTCATTTTATCACGAAGAACCATTTGAAGGATTCCGCCGTGACGGTAATAATCAACGTCAACATCAGAGTCAAAGCGTGCAAGTACGTCGAATTCTTTCACAGAACCATCTTTAGATGTTGCTGTTACTTTCAGAATGTCGCGTGGTTTAACGCCTTCTGCAATGTTTACTTGAATTTCCTCTTCACCAGTTAAACCAAGTGATGCAGCGCCTTCGCCCTTCATGAATTGAAGTGGAAGAACTCCCATCATTACAAGATTTGAACGGTGAATACGTTCGTAGCTTTCAGCGATAACTGTTTTAATACCTAGAAGAGATGTACCCTTCGCTGCCCAGTCACGTGAAGAACCCATTCCGTAATCCTGACCTGCAATAATAGCAAGTCCAGTGCCTTCTTCTTGATACTTCATAGCAGCATCATAAATCGGCATAATTTCTTTGTTTGGCCAGTAAGTTGTGAATCCACCTTCTGTACCTTTTGCAACTTGGTTACGAATACGGATATTCGCAAACGTACCGCGCATCATTACTTCATGATTTCCACGACGTGAGCCGTAAGAGTTGAAGAAACGAGGGTTAACGCCATTTTCAATCAAGTATTTTCCAGCTGGTGTATCTTTACCAATCGCACCTGCAGGTGAAATATGGTCAGTTGTGATTGAATCTCCAAATTTACCGATGACACGAAGACCAGAAAGCGGCTGAATATCAGACGGCTCTGTTGCTAAGTTTTCAAAAAACGGTGGATTTTGGATATATGTTGAGTTTTCATCGAAATCATATAATGAATCATCCGTAGTTTCAATAGCATTCCAAGCTTCGTTTTCTGTGAATACACGTGCATATTCTTTACGGAACAATTCCGGAGTAACCACTGACTGAACAGCTTCATTAATTTCTTCAGTAGTTGGCCAAATATCCTTCATGAATACGTCAAAACCGTTTTTGTCTTTACCAATTGGATCCTTATCCAAGTCGATATCAACAGTTCCAGCAAGTGCATATACAACAACTAGTGGCGGAGAAGCCAAATAGTTTGCTTTCACAAGTGGGTGAATTCGACCTTCAAAGTTACGGTTACCTGAAAGAACAGATGACATTAACATGTCGTTTCCAGTAATTGCTTTTTCAATTTCAGGAAGAAGTGGACCAGAGTTACCGATACATGTTGTACATCCGTAACCTACTGTGTTGAATCCGATTTGGTCAAGATAAGCATTTAAACCTGAATCCTCCAAGTATCCTGTTACAACTTTAGAACCTGGTGCAAGTGATGTTTTAACATATGCAGGAGGAACTAAACCTCTTTCAACTGCCTTTTTCGCAACAAGTCCAGCACCTAACATTACATAAGGATTCGATGTGTTTGTACAAGATGTAATTGCGGCGATAGCAAGATCACCTGTTTTAATTTCAACTGTTCGCCCATCTTCAAATTCAATTTTAGCTGTTTTTTGAAGTTCTTTTGGAGATAAACCAAAACCTTGGTTACCTTCAGGAGCAACAACTGCATCATTGAATTCACGTTGCATTTCCGTAAGTGGAATTAAATCTTGTGGACGTTTCGGACCCGCAAGGTTTGCTGTAATTACAGATAAATCAATTTCAATGACCTCTGTATAAGTTGGATCTTCATTATCAACAGTGAAGAACATATCATTTTCAATCAGATATTGTTTAACAACTTGAATTTGCTCTTCTTCGCGACCTGTTAGACGCATGTAATTAAGTGCTTCTTCGTCAACTGGGAAGAATCCACAAGTTGCACCATACTCAGGTGCCATGTTACTAATTGTTGCACGGTCTGCAAGTGGTAATTTCGCCACTCCTGGACCAAAGAACTCAACAAATTTACCAACAACTCCATGAGCACGAAGTGTTTGTGTTACTTTAAGTGCTAAGTCTGTTGCTGTTGTACCGTTTGGAAGTTCACCAACTAATTTAACTCCGATAACTTCTGGAATTGGGAAATAAGAAGGTTGCCCGAGCATTCCGGCTTCTGCTTCAATACCGCCAACACCCCATCCGAGAATTCCAAGACCGTTAATCATTGTTGTATGAGAATCTGTACCTACAAGTGTATCTGGGTACGTTTCAAATGTACCGTCTGCGTTTTCAACAGCGTATACAACATGTGCAAGATACTCTAAGTTTACTTGGTGAACAATACCCGTTGCTGGTGGTACAGCACGATAGTTGTCATACGCTTTTTGTGCCCAGCTTAAAAACTGGTAACGTTCAGCGTTCCGTTCAAATTCAAGTTCCATATTGACACGAAGCGCATCAGCTGAACCGTAACGGTCAACTTGTACAGAGTGGTCAATAACTAAATCTACTGGAATTTCAGGATTAATTTTATTTGGATCTCCACCCATTTTAGCCATTGCTGAGCGAAGTGCCGCAAGGTCAACTACTACAGGGACTCCTGTAAAGTCTTGTAGAATTACACGAGCAGGTTTGAAAGGAACTTCTGCATCTTTATCTGCGTCTTTCCCCCACTTTGCAAGATTTTCTACATGTTTGTCGTTAATGACATAACCGTCGTATTGTCTTAATACTGATTCAAGTAATACTTTAATTGAATAAGGTAGATTGGAAACGTTTGCGACGCCTGCTTCCTCAAGAGCTTTTAGGCGATAATAATTATACGTCTTGCCGTTAAGTTCAAATGAAGTCCGGCTGTTGTGTAAGTTACTTTTAGTCATAAATATTTCCTCCTTCTAAATAATTACTGAAAAGGTTTATAAAAGTACGTCTTTTCTCTACTCCATCATATAATACCTAAGCACATAAGTAAATTACATTAACTTTATAGTCTTCTATAAGTTAATCTAATGACCTATTTATTTCTGACTCTACTTAACTCATAAATAGTTTTCTAGTATATGCATTCATAAAAGTTCCATTCGGATCGTTTGTTTCTCGAACATCCATAAATCGATGTAAATTTGGATATAATCTATTTAATTTTCCATGTGTTAAATCATTTTTCTTTCCAAAATGAGGTCTGCCACCATATCCGGCCATTAGTTTGTGGACCCATTTAAAGAAAGGGCCATCGTCCATCCCTTTGTACATATGAAAAGCTAAAAAGACTGAATCCTCGTTCTGTGTTGGACTTAGAAATGCATCTTCACCGGTAGTAGTACGGCACTCGATAGGAAAGTGGACATAAAATGGGTGTGCATTTAAAAAGGTATGAATTTCTTCTATGCATTCCTTAAATCGATTGAAAGGAATTGCATATTCTACTTCTGTGAATTTTACCAACCTTGGGGAAGGAAGTGTTTCATAGTATATACCCTCTTTTATCCCAATTGGAACATTTTTCGCAGAAAACGCGGTCATTTTTCGAGACATACGCGGTTTCACTCTACAAATCTCTGAAATCGCTTTAAAAGCAACTGTTTCTATTAATCCGTTTTTTACTAAATCAACTGCTTTTGATTGTCGAGTTTGTTTAACAAGAGGAACGATATTTGTCTTTTTAACTTGTGCTGTGTTTGTTCCAGGGAAGTAAAACCATTCCAGATGACGATTCGTTTGAACATCATCTTGCCAGTCTGTTAAAGCGTCATCATAGGAATAGCGACAACTTTCTGCTCTTAAACTATAAAGCGGAACAGTGCGAATCGTAACGTCTACAAGAACACCCAACAACCCAAGGGACAAAGAAAGGGCCTTGGATAAATCATCATTTGCTCGACGATGATTTCTTAGTTGACCATAGCCATCAACCCAAGTCCACTCAACTACTTGACTCGATAACGAACCTAATGAAATACCTGTTCCGTGTGTTCCCGTGCTTACAGCCCCTGCAATTGTTTGTTCCTGTATGTCTCCCATATTTTCAAATGCCATTCCAACAGAACCCAACTGAATAACTGCATCATATAAATATGTCCCAGCTCTTAAGCGGGCCTCCATTGCCATACTGTCATATGAAATTAATCCACTTAAATGGTCTAATGACATAGTTTCATTATCTGGACAAGCAATTGGACTAAAAGAATGAGCAGCTCCAGTCACTCGAAGAGATTGCCCCCTAATTCGACAGCTATCGATAATTTCTTGGACGTCCGAAACATTTTTTGGAGAATAGGAATAGTGAGGGGATGCCTTAACGTTTCCTGCCCAATTGGTCCACTCAGCTTTTTTTTGAAAAACTTTTAAAGATAACATCCGCCATGCCCCCTATATGTTTTAAATGGTTTTACATAATCTGAACCTCGTCTTGCATGAAGTTCTGTAAACCGTTCACATAATTCTCCTGCTTTTGCATGTGAAAAATAAACCGTATCCCCTATTTTGAGTTTACTTTTCGAATCCAAAAGAGGCGTTTGCACTTCTCCGGCACCTTCGTTTTTAAGAAGAGAAAGGTCTTTTGGCCAAATGGGTACCGGATTTTTATCTGAGCCGGTCGCTCCAGAAGCAATGTATCCTCCACCATGACAAACAACAATTCCCTCTTCAGGTTTTCTTGTTACTCGTAAAGCAAATGTTGTTGCTGCTTCAAGTGGAAGACTCTCATATCTTGAAAAAAGCGCAGGGAAATAAAATGCAGAACCGATCGTTAGTTCAGTTACCTCATCTTCTCCGGAAGTGAATTCAATACTTCCGGAACCTCCACCATTCACAAAACTTAACGAAGAGAATCGGCTTTTTATTAAATCGACGGCATTTTTTCGAAATATACGAACTTTTTTAGAGGATTTCTTTTTTAATAACTTAATAATAGGTATCTGATATTTGGCGTTTGGTATATCGGTAACTCCCGCAATTTGCGCTTCATACCCCATAACACCCGTAAGCTTTGTATTCGTTAAAGTCTTTGCTTCATCCAATAAGCATTTGATTTGTCCAATCGAAGTTAACGAGGAACGTTTTGTTCCAAAATAAACGAGTTTGAAATCTGTTGAAACATTGATATCAATACAGACATTTAGAAGTACATCATTTACTTCTCCGATCTTGTCCAACCACTGCCATTGTTCAATACAGTCCACCATAAATATAATCGTTCTACCTTCTCTTATAAATCGACAAATAGAAATCATGGGCAATTCCTCAAGTTGAGGATATCCCAATAACAAATGATCAAATCCTTCTTCCAATAAATAAAGAGATTCATAAAGATCAAAGGTCATCCAACCCGAATGATGTTCTATTCGCTCTCCAATGTATCTCAGAAGTTCTATTGAACGGACTGACTTTGTCGCAATTCGAATATCCTTTCCTCTCGCCTTCTGATTAATAAACGCAATATTTCGGTCTAAAACATCTAGATCAATGCAAGCCAATGGCCGTGTAAGATGTGCGTACGCTATTTCTGCATTTTTCACTGAAAATTCATCCTTCCACACGATCATTTGTAATACACTTACATTTAAGTATATTCCGATATCTCTTAGTGGGCAATATATATCGATAAATTTGTATCTTTGAATTATTCTTCCCAATATGGCATGCTAGAATAAATAAAATAAAAAGGAGTCGAATCCAATTGAAAAAAGCATTACTTGTCATTGATTATACGGTTGATTTTGTAGCATTAGATGGTGCTCTTAACTGCGGAGAACCTGGTGTTGCCTTAGAAGAGTACATAACCAACTTAACTAAACAGTATTTGGATGAAGGACAGTTCGTAGTTTTCCCTGTAGACGTACATGATGCAGATGATCCATTTCATCCTGAAACGAAACAATTTCCACCGCATAATATCCGCGGGACAAGAGGTAGAGATTTGTTCGGCTCACTTCAACAACTATATAAACAACGCAAAGAAGAAATACAATGGATGGACAAGACACGATTCAGTGCATTCGCAGGTACAAACTTGGAACTTCTTTTAAGAGAACGGGAAATCACTGAGCTTCATCTTGTAGGAGTCTGCACGGATATTTGCATTCTTCATACATCAGTAGATGCATACAATCGCGGATTTAAAATTGTCATCCATGAACAAGGTGTCGCAAGTTTCGATCCAGAAGGTCATAAATGGGCATTACGTCATTTTGAAAATACGTTAGGTGCAACAATTGTACGCTAATTGACCTTCTTTTTTTTATTTATGATGTTTAAAGTATAGAAATAAAGGTTATTTCAAATACTAGTACGTAATCATAAATATAAAAGGAGATGTTGAAGATGAGTATCATTTGGTTTTTAATTGTTGGTGGAGTTATCGGTTGGCTTGCTGGACTAATTTTAGGAAAAGACATTCCAGGCGGAATTATTGGTAACATTGTGGCGGGTATTATCGGGGCATGGGTTGGTGGTAAACTTCTTGGACAATGGGGTTGGCATGTATCGGACTTTTATGTGTTCCCAGCTCTAATTGGTGCAATAATTCTTGTCTTTATTGTTAGTTTAATTATGAAGTCGATGCGAAAAGCATAAAGCACAAAAATAAAAGGATGGATTCCCATGTGGAAATCCATCCTTTTATTTTTCTACCAAGGTTTCAGACTGCTCTCGGACTGCCTCAAATTCATTAAAAAAATAGAGGACATCTTTTACGTATTTATCACTTCGATTGTAATTAAAGATTGCTTTTTCATAATTTCCATCGGCTGCTCCGCTGCTTGCTAAATACTTTGCGGCGCTATGTACTGCGTCCTCAATATTAAAGGGATCGGCAATACCATCTCCGTTACCATCGACACCATAACCACCATGTTTTTCAATAATGGCGAGATCAGTTTTTTCAGACTCAGGTATATCTCCTTTTCCTAAACCACCTGTACATCCAGGATAGGACCAACCAACAAACGTACAAGGCATGAACTGCATATGCCCTTCTGCCCCTGCTGGTGAAATAAGTGTATCCATTGTGGAAAACCTTGTTTCAATACGATGATGTGCAGCAAGAAGTGTCCATGGGATTCCATAAGCATCAGCAGCCTCTTTATATATTGGAATATATTCTTCAGGAATATGAGTTGCCCCTTGTCTATCCTGTAGTTCTATTAAAGTACTTGCTGATTTTCGTATAAAATCTGTATTATAAATACTTGCTAAAACAATTGTGCTCAATGTAAATACGACAACAGCGACAGGTATGAGCAGTACAATAAGAACTGCTTTAGTTTTCATTGATACTCTTTTTAGACGTCGTTTTTTCACTAAAACCTGTCACCCCTTGCTACTGTAATTTAAGAGCCAGACTTATTTAACGCTACCATATCTTCTACAATTTGTTCAAATTGAACATCTTCAACTCCGTTGTATTGTTTTACAACTTCGCCATCTTGATTCACTAATGAATATAAGACTGCATGGAACACTTGGTCTGATTCAGGTGATTTAATAACAATTGTTTTAAAGGAATCCATAGCAAGTTTTTCAATTTCGTCTTGCTTGTAGCCCGTTAGCATTTCCCACTTCGATTCATCCCATTTAATGTCTTCATCACCTGGAATGGGTGCATATACTTCGAGATAGTCATTTAACATCTCAGGTGTATCAATTTCTGGATCAACGCTGAATGAAACAATTTTATAATCTTCTAAGCCTTTGTCTATGAGATCATGTTGTAATTTCGCCATATTGAACATCATAGGACCGCATACACTGTCGCAATTTGTAAATACGAACTGGGCTAACCAAACCTTCCCTTTCAAATCATCCAGAGAAACTTCTTCATTATGATGATTTGTAAATTCGAATGGTGCCACCTTATATTTATGATCCGCTTTGAAATCGCCACTTGAGCATGCACTTAATACAAGCACTAGAAGCAGCACATAAAACACTTTAAATGATTTTCGCATATTTCTCCTCCGAAATTACATAATACATTAATCATATAGGAATAGCACATCCTAAACAAGCAAAGGGGCAGTCGAATTTTGACGAATTACTGACGTATTCATGAAGTAAACTTCACTTTTATCAAGATGAGTACTTCACGATAGACAATATGGTTCGGTTCAATTTGATGTAATAAATAAATGGACACGAAAATTAAAAACCCTATTTCTTAAATCTAATTTAAACAAAGCTCCATTACCTCCCTACTGACATTTTAAGTATAAGAAAAGCCGAACCCTTAGTAGTAACTAAGGTCGGCTTCCTTTTTATCATTCGATTAGCTCGGTGACGATTCGTTCAACAATTCGCGCACTGAGTGCTGTATCAAGAGAATGCCCCTCAAATTTGAAGATATCTGCATTGATGATTTCCTGCATTGCTGTATTTACCTCAACAGCTTTCAAATCAGCTCTTGGTTCATCTACAGTGAGTGTTGTTTTCTTGCCTCCAGTTGTACTAAAATTCAATTGTAATATTTTCGCCATTTTATAGTCCTCCTTTTCATTTTAAATTAATTCATAATGCTTGAGGTTTCGATTTTCTCTACTTCAATTAATGGTAAAGATGAAAGTGTTGCAAGTTCCTCAAGTCCTTTATACAAGCTTGTTACACTCGTATCCGCCCCAATGTTACGGTAACTTTTAGACTTCCGAATGAGTTTACCGTCATCCGTCATACCATCATCAAAATGGATGCGGCCTACTGCATTTTTAAAGTTGATTGTCGCCATATTCTCACCCCCTTCACTTCTTATATAGATGAAATAGAAGAAAAGGGATACTTTGTCCGTGATTTTTTTGTCGTTTACTCTTATAATAGGATTAGAGCGGAAGAGGTGAATGCAATGCTTAACGGTTGGTTTCTTTGGTTCATATTATTTTGGGTAGTTATTCTCGTTGGATTATTTGCCATCGGTGGATTTTTTATGTTTCGCAAATTTTTAAAAGTGTTTCCTAAAGCAGATGGAAAATCGACTTTAGATTGGCAAGAATACTATGTGGATACATCCATTCACTTATGGAATACGGAAGCGAAAGATTTATTAGAAGAACTTTGTAGCCCAGTTCCTGAACTGTTTCGACCCGTTGCCAAACAAAAAATCGGTGCAAAAATTGGTGAAATAGCGCTTGAAGAAAAAGCGACTAAAATTGATACAGACCTAATCATACGAGGATATATTATAGCAACGCCAAAACGCGACCATAAATTCCTAAGAAAAAAACTCGCTATTATGAAACTAGATGCTGCACCATACGAGAATTTATTTAAATAATCAATAGAAAAAGGTGTTCGCAACTAAATGCGAACACCTTTTTCTTTAGTCAATTTGTTGAATTTTATGAGCATCGCAATTCTCCATGGCACAATCATTCCAAAAGCAAGTATCCAAAACATCCCACCAAGTTCCCCGATATCAATTGTACTACTAAGAACCAATTTTCCTACGAGACGAATAATAAGCAGCCCTAGTAGAATAAACACAAATGCTTTCGATCTTTTCATAAAGATATCTTCGTTACGAAATTCAAAATTTGTCGTTTTAATTAAAATGATTGAAAACAACATTCCTACAATAACCGCTTCTAAAATTTGCACAGGTGGCACCCGGAATTCCTTAAAAATAAACATTAAAGCACCTGTTGACATAAACAATGGCGGTAAAACTATCTTTTTTATAGTTACTGGTCGGTTCGCCGCTTTAGATCGAACAATTAACGCAAGTGTTCCCATGAACAGTGCTAAAACAGTTGACCCTATTATCAAGTATGTAGGGGGAATTTTAGTGAAAATATCTTCAATCAATATCGTTCCCCCGTTCGATTAACTCCGTTATTCGGTATTTCAGTTCAGACATCTGAACAAAACGTGCAAATCGAGCATGTTCCTTGCCCTCATTAAATAACAGAACGACGGGTGCAGAAAACAATGATAATTGCCCTGCTATTTCTGGCACCTCAACTATATTTACCATATAGAAGCTAATAGGATAATCAACTTGAAGCGCAGCAACTTGCGGAAATAAGCCATCACACACTGAACAATGATCTGTTTTCACGAATAAAAGAAGCGGTTTCTTTTGGTTTACAACAGTTAACCACGCTTCATAGGACTCAATTCGTTTCATTCTACTCACCTCGCTTAGTTCTTAAAATCCTGTAAATCCACCAAAGAATGGAGACAATAGATTAATGATGTACGTCATTCCATCGAAAAACAAGAGAATACCTACAGCTATCATAATGTATCCTCCAACCTTCATAATCGTTCCGCTGTGTTTTCGAATTGCACCTATTTTCGTTACAAAGAAAGAAAGAATGAAAAATGGGATTGCAAATCCTAATACATAAGAAATCATATAAAGCATTCCGGATCCTGGGTTTGTACCTGCCAACGCAATAATAACACCAATAATTGGACCCATACAAGGCGTCCAGCCTGCTGAAAATGCTAATCCAATGAAGAATGTACCTAAATAACCGGATGGTCTATTTTTAAACTGTAACTTTCGTTCTTTCAATAGAAACTCTGGTGTAAATAATCCAGTAATCATAAGACCAAACAAAACAATTAATATTGCACCAATTTGTCTAATGATATCCATATTTTCGTAAAAGAATGTTCCTAGAAATGAAGAGGCAAATCCTAGTGCAACGAAAATAACTGAAAATCCAATTAAAAAGAAGAGTGTATGAAGCATGCCCGACTTATTCATCTTTTTTGAATCGGATTGTAAATCATCAAGGGACATGCCTGTTATGTATGAAAGAAATGCCGGATAAAGCGGTAAAGTACATGGCGAAACAAAACTCAATAACCCTGCACCAAAGGCTATAAACAAATTTATATCGGTACCCATATTTTTCTCTCCTTTACTTTTCTTCTTTAATCGTATCAAATGTATCGATAAAATACGCCTATTCTGTCTGTGAAACCTTTATGACTTTTATAAAGAAAAGTAAAAACCGACTTGCATTGACCTGTACTAGGTGTTTGCAAGCCAGTTTCTAATCACATTACATCTTCTGCAATATTGTTTTGAAGCAAATACATCATATGGTACAACCCTTTTTGGGAAAGTAGTTCCTGATGTGTCCCTCGTTCTACAATTTCACCTTTGTGAAGGACAAGTATAAGTTCTGAATCTTGTATTGTGCTTAATCGATGCGCAATTGCAATTGTCGTACGTCCCTTCCTCATTTTTTCAAGGCTAGACTGAATTGCGACTTCTGTTTCTGTATCGATATTTGCTGTCGCTTCATCAAGTACAAGTATTTTAGGATTCGTTGCAATTGTGCGTGCAAACGCAACAAGTTGACGTTGCCCACTTGAGAATGTCGATCCTCTTTCAGTTACTTTCTGCAAATATTTATCCGGAAGTTGCTCAATGAATTGATTTGCTTGGACAAACTCTGCCGCTGCAATTACTTCCTCTTGAGACATACTTTTATCATGCAACCTTATATTACTTTCAATATCACCATAGAAAAGGAATGGATCCTGAAGAACAAGTCCAGTTTTCTTTCGCAACTCGGTTTTTGGATACGATTTGAGAGATACGTCGTCAATTAGTATTTCCCCTTGCTCATATTCATAAAAACGCATGAGTAAATTGATAATCGAACTCTTACCGCTACCAGTATGTCCGACAAGTGCAACTGTTTCTCCAGCGTTTGCTGTGAAGGATATATTTTTCAATACATCTGTTTTTCCATCATATGAAAATGTGACGTCGCGAAACTCGATTTTCCCATCTTGAATCTCAATTTCTTCAATCTCTTTTTGTTCTGGTTCAATATCCGTATCGTCCATTAATTGGAAAACGCGTGAAGAGGCAATAATCGCTTGTTGGAAAATAGATAGACGCTGCATAACTTGTTGAATCGGTTGGAACAAACGAGAGAGTAACGTCGTAAATGCATACAACACACCTACTTCTATTGAGCTCTCTAGTGACATAAATCCAAAATATCCGAGTACAACAACGAACGCACCAGCATAAACAAGGTCTATTGCAGGGCCTAATAAAAGCCCATCAAATTTAATATTTCGTAATCCCGCTTTATAGTGTTTCTCATTTATATCATCGAACTCAGTCTCTAAACGATCTTCTTGTCTGAAAGCTTGAATCATACCCATTCCGGATAAGGATTCGGCTATCTTCGCATTCAACTGACTTAATCGTTCGCGAATATCTTGATAGAAATCGGCACTGTATTTTCTATAAACAGTTATGATTGTCAAGAAAATCGGCATTAACAGTAAGGAATAAAGGGCTAATTTTGCATTTAGTGTAAACAGTGTGATGTAAACACCAAAAAGAATAAAAATAGCTTGTAGAAAAGTAACAATAACACTAACGAACATTTCTTTAATCGCTTCCGTATCATTCGTTACTCGTGAAACAATACTACCCGCAGGTGTTTTGTCAAAATAACGCATACCAAGCCCTTGAACTTTTGTGAAAACATCGATACGCATTTGTTGAATAATCTTTAATGCAATCTCCTGGAAACGCAGTGATTGAAAATAAGACACAGTAACTATAAATACTTGAATTCCAATATAACTAAGTGCAATTATCAACACTTCTTTTTCAGGAAAACGTAACGGTATTAAATAGTCATCAATAAATGTTTGAATGATTAAAGGCCCAATTATGGTTCCCGTTATTGTCATTAGCAATAACACTAATGCAATCGAAATACTTTTCTTATGAGGGAATGTATAACGTAACAGCCTTTTCAACACAACCCATTGGTCTTTCATTGTTAGTTTTGGGTGTTTTTCAGGTTGCATCATGCATCCCCTCCTTTTTCAACAAGTACTTCTAATTGCTGTAAATCGTACATTTCCTTATAGAGCCCGTCTAGCTCAATTAATTCATCATGTGTTCCACTCTCGACGATTGTACCTTCATGCATAACGATTATTTTATGTGCATGTTGGATTGCGCTTAAACGGTGGGATGTAATAATTGTTGTCTCGCCTGTTCGTGTTTCCTTTAATGATTTTAAAATTGCTTCTTCTGTTTTTGCGTCAACAGCAGATAAGGAGTCATCTAAAATCAATAGTTCTGGCTGCATAATTAATGCACGGGCGATAGAAATACGCTGTTTCTGGCCACCTGACAAGGATACACCTCGTTCGCCAACGATTGTACGATATCCTTCCGAAAATCCTAATATATCCTCATGAATATGAGCTAAGGCTGCAGCTTCATGAATTTTCTCAGTAGCTATTTGAGGATTTATGAAAGCAATATTTTCTGCAATTGTAGTTGAAAATAGAAAGTGGTCTTGCGGTACATAACCAATTGATTCTCTCAAACTTTGTTGTTTATACTCATTAATTGGTATATCACCGTATAGAATGGTTCCTTTATACCCTTCAAATTCTCTTAGCAATAATTTTAAAATCGCTGTTTTACCTGAGCCTGTTTTCCCAACAATTCCAATCGTTTCTCCGCGTTTCAATGTGAAATGGACATCATGTAGTGCAGCTCGCTTATCGTCAGGAAACTTAAATTCCTCCACATTGAAATGTAAATCACCTTCTGGTTTAGCATCGATAGCTCCAGGTATATCAATAATTTCAGGTGCGACAGAAAGCAGTTCTAGAATTCGGTTATAGGATGCATTTCCTCGCTCTACAATATTGAACAGAAAGCCAAACGCTAGCATAGGCCATACTAAAAGCCCTAAGTATGTACTAAATGCCACCATGTCCCCAATAGACATGTCCCCAGAAATAATAAACTTCGTTCCAAAATAAAATGAAAGAAAATAAGAGATTGCAAAAATTCCTGTAATGGTTGGATCAAAGAGTGCATCCACTTTCGCTACACGCATGTTTTTATTTACAATGTCTGTAGATAGATTCGTGAAATCTTCTATATCTTCTTTTTCTTGACCAAACGTTTTAATTACATTAATGCCAGATACACTTTCCTGAGTCTTATCGTTTAAATTAGAAAAGGCCTCCTGGGAAAAGCGGAATCGTCGTTGTAATAACTTTCCATAATAACTTGTCAGTAAAATCATAAACGGTATTGGAATAAGAGCTATTAATGTCAGTTTCCAACTAATTGTAAGAGCCATCATCAAAATGACAAAACTGCCCGTTGCAATGGAATCAACCAAAGTTAAGATTCCCATTCCTGCTGTTTGCTGTACGGCATTTACATCATTCGTAGCATGGGCCATTAAGTTTCCAACCCGTCTTTTTTGATAAAAAGAAGGAGACATTCGCGTAAAGTGATGGAATAGTTTTTCACGCATAGTCCTTGATAAAAGAACCGCGGATCCAAAAATCATCACTCTCCAGAAATACCTTGCAATATACATCAAAACTCCAGCGACACCAAGTATAACGAGCCACTTTGTTAAAGCTGTGGCAGTTAAGGATCCTTCTGTAATATCATCAATAATAATTCCCATAATCTTTGGTGGTAGCAATTGCAGCAACGAAACAAATACAAGTACACCTATTCCGAAAGCATATTGCTTTTTTCTTTGCTTGAAAAACCAGCCGAGCTGTACTAAAACCTTCACATGACTCCCCCTAAATCTATACAAAATTAACCTTTAGTTAGTTTAACAAACATCTACTCATTAGAAAAGCTCCGTGTTTTAAACTATTCGAATTTCGAAGTAATTTCGACATATACTATTCATCACAGATGGATTGTTTTTATAAGTTTTGCTAGTAATTAGCGCTAAGTTTGGTACCATTCATATTGTACACAAACAGTTTAGTGTGATTAATGACAAAGGAGAGAGCCGATATGAAAAGCACAAAGGATAGCTGGAATGCAGACTTATATGACGCAAAACATTCTTTCGTTTCAAATTACGGAAACGATATCATTGAATTATTAACTCCAAAAGAAGACGAGAAAATTCTCGACCTTGGTTGTGGGACTGGGGATTTAGCCAACAGAATATCTGTTGAAGGAGCAAATGTTGTAGGTGTAGATCAATCAAAAAACATGGTCGGACAAGCATTAAGTAAATATCCAGAAATACAATTCACTGTTGGAGACGCCACAAGTTTAGATTATAAAGATGAATTTGATGCAGTTTTCTCCAACGCTACACTGCATTGGATAAAACAACCTGAAAAAGCACTAGGTTCTATTTATAAAAGTTTGAAAACAAATGGTAGATTTGTAGCGGAATTTGGTGGTAAAAGTAATGTACAAATGATAACAGATGAAATAATTCTACAATTTACAGAAGCAGGATTAGAGTTTAAACCGGAAAACTTTCCATGGTATTTTCCAAGTATAGGTGAGTATGCTACCTTAATGGAAAAGGCGGGCTTTAGAGTTACATTTGCACAACACTTTGACCGCTTGACTCCGCTTGACGGTGAAAACGGAATGAAGAATTGGATTGAAATGTTCGGAAGCCAAATTTTTGAAGGTCTTACTAAAGAATTAATCGACTCCATCGTATCGCGAGTAGAGACTAACTTAAAAAACACTCTCTATAAGGATGGCATTTGGTTGGCAGATTACAAAAGAATTCGCGTAATCGGTTTGAAAGAATAATGGATGCTCTTTGACCGAAATTTAATCGCGAAGCATATGAAGATTTCCTTCATATGCTTCGCATTCTTATTTAACGATTCAACTGTATAAATAAGTCTTCAATCCCTCACTTATAATGTCCGCCAATTAACTTTGCTCGTTCTACCGCTGTTCCAGCTTTAGTATAAGAAACTGCACGTAAAACCGCTGTAGAACCGTACTTACTTCTAAGCGAATCCATAGCTGTTCCCAGCTTTCTGTTACGCCATTTATGCTCATCAAACAGACTGAGCTGCATAGAATGCTCTTCTTCTAAATTTGTAAGACTCACCGACAGGCGACGAACGGGACGTCCGTCATGAAATTTGTCGAATAACTGAGTAGATGTCTTGTAGATCTCCATTGTGTCATTCGTTGCTTCACCTATAGATTGGGACCGACCAAAACCTCCACCGAGCGCATGCTTTGAATACGCAACAGACAAATGAATTGTGCGACCCGCTCTGTCTGCCTCCCTGGCTCTCCTTGCAACGTCTTCACACATTTCAAGTATAACTGTAAGAACATCTTTTCGTGTTGTGTAATCACTGTGTAAAACTTGCCCCTTACCGTAACTTACCTGCCCTTCAATTAGGGGTGCTCCCATATCAGACAAATCGATGCCGTGCGCGTGGTAATATAACTGATTCCCCATAATCCCAAACTTTTTTTCAAGGCTTACAAGGGAGGTTTGTGCAAGATCTCCTACTGAGAATACTCCCATATTATTGAGCGTCTTTTCCGTACGACTGCCTATCCCCCACATTCGGCTTAGCGGAGCGATTGGCCATAGTTTCTCGGGTACAGACTCATATGTCCAATGTGCAATGCCAGTCTTTTTCGCTTCAATATCCAGTGCTAACTTAGACAGCAACATATTCGGACCGATTCCACATGCTGAACGTAGTTGAAACTGATTCGTAAGATCATCTTGTATCTGTTTCACAGTTTCTATTAAGGGGCCCCAAAGCCTTTCAGTTCCACCAAGATCAATGAAGCTTTCATCGATGCTGTATACATGAATGGCTTCTTTCGGAACGTAACGATTCAAAAGGCGAGCAATTTCCATCGACACTTTTATATAAAACGCCATCTTCGGTTCTATCAAATGAATGGTTGGATCATCCGGTATCTCAAAAAGACGCATACCGGTTTGTATCCCAAATTCTTTTTTTAAACGTGGCGATGCGGCAAGAACGATTCCTCCTTTTCGTTTTTTATCCCCGATAATTGCAATCGGTGTATCCATAATATCAAGCCCTTCATCCGCAGCTGCACAACTCGCATAAAAACTTCGCATGTCTAGACATACCATTTGTCGAACCGGTAAATGCTCGTACATCAACATCCCTCCTGAAGGAGAACGTGTGTTCCTTTCTAGTATAGCATATTTAGCCACTTTTATTCAATTGGAAATTATACCCCGTAAGTATCCAGATATATGGAAACCGAAAAGTTTCGTTTCCCAAAGGACTTGTATTCCCAACATACAAGTTTATAATTTATTATAAAGATTCTAAAATATAATAAAGCGTGGAGGTTCTATGCGTCCTTATAATGAAAGAGTGAGTATCTCACACGGAATGGCATCCACCATTGCGTTAAATTTCTCGAATAATTTTTTTCCTATCTTTGCAATTACCATTCTAGGCGCGACAAACTATCAAGTCGGATTAATCAGCTCGCTTCCTCCACTTATGGCGCTACTTATGACAATTCCAGCTGCAATCCTGTTAAACAGAGCCTATGCACAAAAGAAACTTGTCGCATTGTCAGTCTTACTCGCACGTTTACTGTTTCTTCTAATTATTACGCTCGTTTACTTGCCTACTGGACCTTTTCGGGCTTGGGCATTTCTCGTAGTTATTGCTTTGATGAGCATGCCAAATACAGTTGCAAATATTGGATGGCAAACACTTATTAGTGGGTTAATTCCTGATTCAAGGCGAGGCGCATTTTTTAGTGATCGAAATCGACTATTGACAATGGTTGGTCTCGCATCGACTTTATTCATTGGAATAGTAATGAGGAATTCATCTGAAAACGTTTTTGCTTATCAACTGTTATTTGGAGCGGCATTTTGCTTTGGTTTGGTGGAAGTATTCTTATTGATGAAACACCAAGAAGACGAAACGGTAAAAACCGATGAGCTAAAAAAGAAAAAAATGATGGATTGGTCTATTTTTAAAAACTCTCGTTATGTATGGTTTTTAGTTGGAGCACTCTTCTTTAATTTCACTTGGCAAATGGCGTGGGGGATTTTCAATATTTATCATGTACGGGTTCTTGGAGCAACAATTTTTTGGATTAGTATGTTTTCGGTTGGGAGTATGTTAATGCAAATCATCGGTTTCCCTCTCTGGAAGAAATGGGCAGAACGTAAATCGAATGTACTCGTATTTGTGTGGGCGGCACTCGGTATGGCAACGACACCTTTTTTAACAGTACTCTCAACGAACTTATATTACATAACAATTGTGCAAGCAACTTCGGGGTTTTTCTTAGCAGGAGTCGTATTGCTGCTGTTCAACCTATTACTTGAACAGTCTCCTGAAACTTCACGCACATATTGCATTACTACCTATAATGTCTTATTGGCAATAGTAGCCTTCATCGCACCGCAAATTGGTATTTGGATGCTTGAATCATTCGGAGTGGAAACAGCAATGTATATCAATTCAAGTCTACGCTTTTCCAGTGCAGCACTCTTTTTTGTTGTTTATCTAAAATACGCACGCTACTCTAAAGTTTTAAGTATATGAAAAAACAAAAAGTCTTGACTTAAACGAATGCTGAATCTTCGTTTGAGCCAAGACTTTTTTGTTTCGAGATGTATTTTCTAATCTATTAAGAACTTACTTTTTCTTCGATATTCTCCCCAACAAAAAGGCAGCTGCCGAAAGACCAATAATCGTGTTTGTTTTCTTATTGAACACTTGTTTAACAACAAGATTTAAGTTTTGCGGTCTCTCAGCAAGACGGCGCATGAAGTATCCGTACCAGTCGTCACCAAATGGAACGTATGTACAGAAATTGTACCCTTCTTTTGCTAAACTCAGCTGCATATCTGTTCTAAAACCGTACAACATTTGAAATTCAAACTTATCATTTGAAATGTTGTTTACTTTTACAAATTCTTTGACATGATTAATAACCACGTGATCATGAGTTGCAATAGATGTGAATTTACCGTTTAACAGATGCCATTCGATAAGTTCAATATAGTTCTTATCAATGTCTTTCTTGTTTTGATAAGCGTATTCTTCGGACTCTTTATACGCCCCTTTAACAATACGTAATCGGTAGTTTTTATATTTCTGGATGTCCTCTTCCGCTCTAAAGAAATATGCTTGGATTACAGTACCGATATTCGAATATTCTTCAGAAAGTGTTTCTAAAAGATCGAATGAAGCTTGTAAACGGTCATAATCCTCCATATCGAAGTTAATGAAAATATCATAACTGCTTGCCTTAGCTACGATTTCTCTCAAGTTTTCTAAACAGAAATCATAGTCAATATCCAGTCCTAATTGAGATGGTTTTAAGGATATATGCGCATCCACTTCATGTGTATGAATTGCTTCAACTACATCTAGAATCTGTTCTTTAGCTTTAGTTGCTTCCACTTTTTCAAAAACAAATTCACCTAAATTATCGACCGTACAAGAAATTCCATGTGCATTCAATTCTTTAATGCTTTGAATTGTTTCTTCTACATTAGTACCAGCGACAACATTTTGTGCACCCAGTTTTAAACCATACTTTTTAGCTGCACTATTTAGGATTTGGTTTTGAGATAACCCTATAAATAAATCTTTTAATAAAGCCATGCTTACTACCTCACAATCATTTTATAATGTTACCAACTAATTTTAAACCTTCCAGCATAGAAAAGCTAATTTTGCACCGGGTTAAGATTTTTAAGTAAAAATCCGCCATTCATCTTGTTCGGCTCGTAGGAAATGATGAATGCCTTTGGAGACAGTGAGATAACAAGATCTCTTAACTTCTTCTCATAATTTCTCTTAGCTAATATTTTAATTACCAGTCTTTGACCATCTTTTCCGTCAGCTACCCAGGATGTGACACCGTATCCTTGCTCCCGAATCTTCATCGGTATTTCAATTTCCAATGAATCTACGACTACATCAAAAACGATATATCCTAGCGCTAAACGCGCTTCGATTTTACTTCCAAGAAAGACTCCCATCCCCCAACCTAAACAATATGCCGCTATATTGACAGGATTATCCAAGTTATCCAAGACAATTGTCAATCCCATGAGATAGACAAACACTTCGGCCATCGATAGAAAGGAAGCGACTACACGATATCCTTTAATCACAAGGATTACACGTAATGTGAATAATGAAACATAAATAATGTTTATAATAATAATCGTTAGAAGCACTGGGAACACGGGGCTAATTCACTCGATTCTTTTTATGTTTTTTTAAATAAAATCTCTCGGTATTTCCTTTTTCCACACTTTGTTGAATACTTCTTTATCACCTTCATATGCAATCAGATGATTTGTGAGATAAAACTGATTTTCATCAGCTGTCATGATGCTGACACTTTCCAGACTCGTTTGCCATTCTCCACGACCCAATGTCAATGTCCAATCACATTGTACTGTTGCAGACAATGGATTACCTTCTTCAATTGTATAGATATTACGGTTTGTACTGCCGTACTCTACTCCATTAGAAGGCAGCATTCTCGCACCTTCATCAGAAAAGTCATCCAGTGTCCATACATTTGTAATTGTATTATGCCTGATTTCCCTTGTTCGGTTCGCTTCACGTAATATCTCTCTTTCCATTACAGCAGCTGTTTCAGGATGCTGGAACGGTTTTAATTCTTGATCAATTGCTTTCTCTTCTCGGATTGGTAACGAAAGGAACGTTTTTTCATTTGTAAAAACTGTCAATGTAACAGGTACAGGAGACGGCCATGCATGTGGCCAGTATGTTGGCGAAACCGCCAATTGCCAACAATGTCCCGCGGGCAAAGTATGACCAATCGCATTCATTTGTACAGTTACCGTATATTTTTCACCAGGTTCCAAATGCTCGGGATGCTCATGACTATTGCGGTGTGTTAGATTCAGCACTCCCCATGTGACACGAGTTGAAGAACCGTCTGGCGCAACATCATTAAGACGTACTGCAATTAATGCATTTTTTTGGTCTGATGCAACTTCAACCGTGAATTCAGGAAAACCAAGGATTGCTACGGACTCATCTACAGGTTCAGAAGTGAAAACTACAGACAAACCATTTTCAATGCGCTGATCTGAAGGAAGATCCCCAGGTTGTCCAAATGGACAAAACACACCCGAATAAAGACCATGTTCTTGAATACTCGAAACGATAATCGCCTCTTCTGAAACCGGTTCTTCATTTAATTGATGGTTGCTCAAATAATATTGTTTTTGTGTATTTACTTTAGGAGGCCACTCATTTTCAGCAACCCAATGACCTGGACGTATTGCATAATCTGTTTTAGGGGGGACGCTGTCATTTACCCAAGCACGAAGCATTGGTTCTTCCATAATGCCTGTATCAATGTCTTTTAACCAGTGATCCCACCAACGTAGGCATTCTTGTAAAAATCCAATTTGTGGACCTGGAACGGCCACTTCTGGATATTCGTGTGCCCAAGGCCCAATCAATCCCTTACGCGGACCCTTTAAACCCTCAAGTAGTCGAGGAACTGCATTTGTATAACCATCAGCCCAACCGCCTACCGCATAGACAGGAATATCAACATCATCATAATTTTCTGCAACAGAACCGTGTTTCCAATATTCGTCTCGACGTTGGTGATTTACCCATTCCTCAACGTATGGTGGTGTATCTAAACGCTCCAACCAGCTCTTTCTCCAAGCATCTCCGACAATTTCAGGATCTGCTGGTCGTCCGTTGTATGCAAACATTGTGGAACCCCACCACAGCATATCAGAAGCAAGAAGTGCTCCGCCTTTATAATGAACGTCATCTGCATAACGGTCGTCCGTAGACATAAGTGTGATAATCGCTTTAAGTTCCGGATGGCGACGTGCTGCAATTTGTAGCCCGTTAAAACCGCCCCATGATTTTCCAATCATACCAATTCCACCGGTAAACCACGGTTGCTTGGCAATCCAAGATAATACTTCAAGACCATCATCGTGCTCCAACTTTAAATATTCATCCATCAAAATACCGTCTGAATCACCGCATCCACGCATGTCTACACGAATACTTGCATAGCCGTGACCCGCAAAATAAGGATGACGAATCGAGTCTCTGAGTGCAGTGAAATCATTTTTACGATATGGAAGATATTCTAAAATAGCTGGTACTGGATTTTCTTCTGCATCTACTGGCAGCCAAATACGAGCAGAGAGTCTAGTCCCATCGGACATCGGAATCCAAACATGTTCAATTTCTTGAACCTCTCTTGGAAACTTTGTTTTAATTGATCTGTTTGATTCACGCACATTGAAAACCATATAATTACCTCCATTAATAGTTATTTAGTTATTGAAATTCAACAAAACTTATATCTATTTTATTGTTTCGGGAAATCTTGTTTTAACCATCTAAAGAACGAAATGATTAACAATATATAGATGATGAAAATCGGTACGGAAACAATAACGGCTGAAGTTTGAATTACCCGTAACCCTCCTACGAATAGTAGAGTAATGGAAAGAGTTGCCAAAATCGCACCCCATACCATACGATGCCATCTTGCTGGTTCCTGTCCTTCTTTCAATTCCTTTGTAGCGATTGCAGCGAGAATATAGGTCGCAGAATCGAGCGAAGTAGACAAAAAGATAATTGCCAGAAAAACAAAGAATGGTAATACAATATAGCTTAGTGGCAACGTTTTTAATATTTCTGCAATCGTTGCAGGACCGCCGCTTTCATTTAAGATATCTTTTACGGGTAGAATATCATTCAATTGCAAATTCATCGTATATCCACCGAACACTGCAAAATAAATCCAACCACCAATTGAGCCCCACAACAACATATGCGTAATTAATTCGCGTAGTGTTCGTCCTTTTGAAATCCGCGCTACAAACAATCCCATAAACGGAGCCGTAGCTGCAAACCAAGCCCAGTAAAAAACAGTCCAAGCTTGTGGAAATCCACCCTTACCAATTGGATCTGTATAAAAACTCATATAAGCGAAGTTTTGAATCATCAAACCAAAGCTATTGGAGAAGTACGTCAATATAAACAATGTCGGTCCTGCAATTAAGATGAAAATTGCCAAAGCTAATGCAAGAAAGACGTTCATATCACTTAGTCGCTTAATTCCTTTATGAAGTCCCATATATGCACTTCCGGAATAAATAATTGTAATACTAATAACAATTATCGCATCGAGCATCAAGGATTGCTGTAAACCGAAAATGCTTCCTACAACAGCGGAAACCATCGGAACACCTAACCCAAGTGACGTACCAAGACCTCCGACCAAACTCCATATAACTAACACATCAATTAATTTAGCTAACCATCCATCGGCATATTTACCAAGTGCGCCACTGAGTGCAGTACTTAATTTTAACGAAGGACGCTTCCTTACAAAGAACGAGTAAGCAATGACAACTGTTGGAAAGGCATAAAGTGACCAGGCTGATATTCCCCAATGAAATAGACCATATGTTAATGCCCACTCTGCTGCTTCGTTACTATCAGCCTCAATCCCAAAAGGCGGACCCATGAAATAAAAAATAGGTTCTAACATTGACCAATACATAATACTTGTACCCATGCCTGCAGTGAATAACATCGTGCCCCAACTAAATGTGGAAAATTCAGGTTTACCTTCTCCCAATTTAATTTTTCCATAGCGGCTAAAAGCAATCCACAGAAGTATTACAAACAGTGCAATCGTTAAAAACTGAAACGCCCAATCCATTTGATAAGTAATTGCTGTCATTATCTTATCTAAGTAGGGCTCTGCGGTGGCCTGATTTAAAACCAACAAGACAGTTGCAGCAACTACTACGACTATGGACGCCCAAAATACAAATTTATCAATTCGAACTTTTTCCATTATACCCCTCCTTTTGATAATACTTTTGGAATAGAAACATGTAAAACACATATGTATTTATTCCCTAATTAACACCTTTAATAACCCCATAAAGACTATCCTGAAAAGAATCTACGCGGTTGCGCTATTTTATAATCAGTGTTAGTTTAGTAATCATGATTACTAATTATATTGATAATACTAACACATTAAAAAATGTAGAACAATCTAAAGTTAATAATTTTTATCGAATTATAAGTTTTCTAAATTGAAGGAGTGTTTTCATTGACCAATAAAAAAATTCAAAAGAGTCGTATGTGGAAATATTTTATAGATGCTACAGTCGGAATTATAAATGAAGAAGGCATAAAAAATGTAACCATACGAAAAGTTGCTGATCGTGCGGGCTATAATAGTGCTACAATTTATAATTACTTTTCCGAATTATCTCATCTCGTCTTTTTCGCATCTATGAAGCTTTTAAAAGGATATACCGAAGATGTCGCTAAATGTATGGACAAAGGGAAAACTCCTTTAGATAAATACATTCTTGCGTGGGAATGCTTCTGCAAGCACTCTCTCCAAAAACCCGATATTTTCCACGCGGTTTTCATAATGGACCTAGGCGATCAACCAGACGAACTTATTAAAAGATATTACGAAGTTTATCCCGCGGAACTAATTAACATACCTGAAGATTTGAAACCTATTTTAATCGAACGGAATATGACCAAACGAGGTAAATCTATTTTGCAATCCGCGGCCAATGAAGGACAAATTAATGAAAACCAAATCGATGATCTGAATGAAATCACAATTTTAATATGGCAAGGCATGCTCACAAATATTTTAAACAACCGTTTGGACTATCAATTGGAAGAAGCAGAACTTCTTATCATGCGGTATATAAAACAGTTTGTAGATAGTGCAAAAACAACAAATAATTCTGTACACTAATAAAACTCCGTCAGCCTATTTTTTAGGCGACGGAGTTTTATTAGTGAGTGTATTTTCTTTTATATACTTTTCCCTCCACGTTTTCAGTTCTTTTTCATTTAATACCGCTTCTACTGTTTCATCCCAGTGTCCCAACATTGTATTCCAAACCCGCACATAGAAAACATCTTCCACTTCATTGTATAATCGCAATTCAATACAAGGCACAAGGTCACGCTGTATTTGGGATACTGTTATAATTTCGGTGATAACTACTTGACTATTTTCTTCAGTTGCTTCTGCACCCCTTAATCTCAGTGCGTTCAGTAAAACATCCTCTTTAATCGAAACGACATTCCAATCAGCGAATTCTTTACTATATCGATATATTTTTTCTTCAATATAAGTAGCGCTATTGTTGTTTTCCTTTAAAAAAGACTCATGACATGGACTATATACCATTTTTTTAGAATCCTTTTCCGGTTCATGTGAAAAAATACCCGATTCAAGTTGTTGTATTCCTTCATTTGTCAGCATGAAAAAGTCTTTCTTTTTTTCAATTAGATGGGCACTTTGCATTTTTGAAACCAGATCTTCAATGAATAGCGGTTCAACGAGAAGTATTGCACCAATCTCTTCAATAGAAGCTATTTGCTCTTTTTTGAATGTAATCAGCATCATTTTCATAAGAATATCCATTTTTGTCCGCATCACAGTTTTGTATTCAGCCATTACTGTATGAACAGGCAAGCTCCATGAAAGAGTGTCCATGATTTTCACATTGATATCTTGAAGTAATTCCTGTGTAAGATTTCTTTTTAAATCTTCCATTTTTCACACTTCCCCACTTACATACGTATATTTCCTTTCGAATCTCTGAAGCCATTCTCGCTTTTAATATGCTCGAGTAATCTTCCATACATTTTTTTAGAATGAGCATCTTTGACTCGCAAAGTGAACATTTCTGAACTTCCTACGATTATAAGCAGCTCCCGCGCGCGTGATAAAGCGACATTGAGTCTTCTATAATCTTTCGCAAATCCAATATCCCCCCCCTTATCCCTATGGTTACGCACAAAACTTAAAATAATAACATCCATTTCCATTCCTTGAAATTTGTCCACTGAGCCGGTTCTACAATGCAGATGCTCGGGCATCAATTCCTGATCTATTAATCGATTTATCCGTTTTACTTGTTCTCCGTAAAAGCTAATTACACCTATGCTTTTTTTAGCGTTTGGCTTCATGAGGCCATCAACTTTAAGTTTGCCACTAGCCTCATTTAAGTCCAACAGAAGTTCTTTAATCATAATTAATTCAGATTGATTGAACCGACTTGTACCACCTTTTACTTTATCCTCAAAATAGTTTGGTTCATTTGGCATGTCAAACCAAAGAACATGATTTTTTCTATTCACAAAACGTGATGAGAGTAAGTGATCCCTCGAAACATTTGAATCCGCTAAGCCGCACTTTAAGCTATAATTGGCTTCCTCATAGAAAGGTGTTATCGTCTGCATAATGCTTTCATGCATTCTGTATTGAATCCCGAGCATCGTTTTATTTTGCTTTGGCAGTGTTCTGAAAAGACGTTCGAAAAGAGATTCTTTTAGCAGCTTATTCAACTCGTTTTTCTCTTCAGGACTGTCAATTTCCACAAGAAACTCTTCAAGTGTTTCTTGTCCAACTAACGGGGGTAATTGGTGATGATCTCCGACTAGAATAATCTTTTTTCCTTTTAACATCGGAAGAAGCAATTCTGGTGGTGTTGCTTTTGATACTTCGTCGATAATGACTACATCAAAGGTAGGATACTCTTCCATGAAATCACGTCTTGCGGAAGCCACACAAGTTGTACCGATTACGTTCGCGTGTCGCACATACATTTTGCGTATTTCATCTAAATCATATGCATTTGCTTCCATAAGCAAATCCAACCATTCTTGTTGCAATGATTGCATCGCTGGGAATCTTTTTTTCTCCATTTGCATTTTTTCAATGGAATTCAATTGTTTATAATAACGAGCCGACACTTCTTCACGAAGCTCTTCAGGGTTCTCTTCTAACAAATCAGCCAAAACCGTTCTAGTTTCTTCCAGTTCAAGCATTTCTAACTGTATTCCCTTCAGCTTTTCGTTCACATTTTGGATTTTCAAAGTGTTGTCTGCTAGTAGGACAAGTACTTGTTCGTTTTCCAACTTTTTCTTTTGTACATGAAGTGAGTGTTCTTCAAGAGCTTTCTTAGCAGTTACATAATTAGAATGCATTTCCTCTTTTCGAGCCAACTCTTCGATTGCAGACGCAATTGTCGTCATTTCTTTAACATAACCAACTGCGGAAGCTTTTTGTTTAAGAGTACTGAGTTCAAGTTCATGGCCTTCTATAACGATTTGATGCTCGTTTACATCTGTTTTCATTTTAAATATAGAGTGTTCTAGAAATGCTGTAACTTCATTTTTAATCATTGTGTACATATGTTTTGAATTCTCGACATTTCCAATTTTACTTTGTGAATAGTTTAGTTTCTGTGTTAATACCTCAAGAGCTATACTTAGTTTTTCAAGATATTCATATTTTTCAGGGGAATAATTTCTCGACTCAAGAAATTGTTTCACGGAATCATCAATTAAAAAACCTCCAACCCGATCAATAAGCACGTGGATTTCTTTCACAGTACTCGGTTTGGAATTCCCTTTGTTTCTAACTGGTTGTTTGATGAAACCATTCTTTTTTAATACAATACCAATTTTCGCTATAGCAATCTCAAGTCGATTTATTAAGGTTTTCCAGTCCGCATATGTATCCTGTACTCCTGTAGATTTTAGAACACTTATCAATTCATTAAGAGTGGTTATTTTTCGTGTCAATTCAAAAGGAAGAATTATTTCAGCGGTATTCAAACTTCTTTCTAATTTATTCAGTTTAGTGATCAACTGAATTTCTGCAACTAGTTCTTGCATCCGCTTCATTTTCATTTGCTCTAATTCAACATCTTTTTTAAGTTTTTCGAGCGAAGCTTCTTCATGTTTAATCAGCTCTATTGTTTCAGAGTGGCTTATATACTTTTTTAAAAGAACTAGTTCTTTCTCTAATGTTTCCATTTTCATGATTTTCTCTGAACTTATGTTTTCGGCTTGCAAAAGTTTCTCTATTTTAGTGATTTCAGAGCATAATTCATTTGTGTTTATGCTCAATTTTGTATGAATGTTTACTAACTCTTCTTGTTCTCTTTGCGTAAATACTAAGTTTTCATTGCATTTTTGAATTTTATCGGAGTATGCTTGATATTCATTTTTTGTGATATCTATTTCTCTTATTTTTTCGTCAAGAGTGGCTAGTTCTGTTTCTAAAACAAGCAATTGCTCTTTACTTTCATTCAGATTAATATTCAGCTGGTGTTCTTTTTTTAAATGATTCCCAAGTTGATTTTTCACAGCATCTATTGTTTGACTCTTCCAATTTAAAGCAACATTTTCCTCGATAAATTTCTTTCCTTCTTCTTCAATACTTTCCGTTCGACCGTACCGCAAGATCCGTATGTCTTGATGGGATAGTAATCTACCTAGAGCGTTGTCTACAGCTAAGTTTGCCTGAGAAGCTACAAGAGTGCGTAGTCCAGCTTTAACATTTTGATGGCATATTTCAGAAATAACTGTTGTTTTACCAGTACCCGGAGGACCCTGAATCACATACAAATCATTCGATGTCATAGCGCCTGTGACTGCTTCCTTTTGGAAAGTGTTTAATTCATTATGGAAAACAAGATCTTTTTTAGGTTTAGAAATCCGTACAGTTGGTCGTTCCTCGAAAAGTATTCTCTCTAAATTCGCGTTAGCTGCAAGACCATCTTCTAAATCTTTGAATCCTTTCCTAAGTCTTCTTACTTGGCTAAGCTCAGCGAAATTACTAAAGACAATTTCTTTAAATGCTTTTGGCTGCCATTCATTTCGTCTAAGAAGATCCTGGTATTTACGACTCAGTTCAATCTCTATAGTTTGCTTCGACTTTTTCACATTTGTCACGTTTCCAATGTCGTGCGAAGACCCTTGCATCTTTGCACTAAATCCTCGAATCGTTTTCCAATCATTGGTTTTCAAGTTCTTGCAAACAATCGTCAACTTACTGAAATCATCATTATAACGAACGTTCGAAAACGCTGTTGTAATATCGTCAACATCAGCGTTCTTTTCTTGAATACGCAAATATCCTTCCCAACTCGCAATTCGTTTCTTTACATATTCAGAACGATCTTCAGCGATTGGTAATTCACGAAGACTTGTGTACAAGTCCATCGGCATTGTTACACTAGAATTCCTCCCTAAGTGAAACTTTAGCTTTGCGAAGAGCCGACGGTTTGTGCGAACCGTTTCTCTTTTTCCTCTTACATGAAAGCCCGTTGCCAGAAAACCTTCGTTTTTATAAATACATTCCATAACAGCTACTTTGTCTTCTATTCGTTTCGATAAAACATCATTTGATTGATTGTCAAAGAAGATTCTAAAGGACATATTGCCGTTTCGATTTTCAGGACGTTTTTCTATGTATACATTAAAACCATTTTGGATCGCAAAAAATGAATGCTCATCTCGAGCAATTTTCATCATTCCTTTACGAGCAGTATCCGTTACACTTAGGCTGCATGGCATTATTTTATTTGTAGATACTTCGTGATTCATTCATAATCCCACTTTCTACAACCTTACTTGAAAAAATGGGCAGCCAATGAGCACAACTTCCCATTATAATAGTTAAAAGCCAGCATCTCATTTCAGATGACTGACTTCTGATTTTATATTCTATAGTTATAGTGTACTCTTCGAATCGCATTATGCAAAGTCAATTGAAATATTAGTTAACGTGAAATTTGAATGTTATTAAAACTGTCATTTCCATCTTCCTTTTGACTGAATGGGTAAAGAGATGAAAAAAACACTTCCTTCGTTTACGACGCTTTCGACACTGATTGATCCCTTATGACTAATAACAATTTCATTTACAATTGCCAAACCTAATCCAGTGCCTCTTTCTTTCTCTTCGTTTAGAGGTACTAATTCTTTATAAAACCTGCCGAAAATTAAAGGTATACTCTTCTTACTTATTCCACTGCCATTATCCCTGACTTCAATAACGACCCTGTTTTCAAATTCCAACAACTCAGCATGAATGGAAATTTTTCCATTCTTCTTAGAGGTGTGATTCACGGCATTCCGTACTAAATTGGAAAAGACTTGATCCATACGTTCAATATCAATTAAACAAGAGTAGCGTTTAAACATTTTCGTATCTTTTGGTCGTTCGGAAAACCTTTTAGATTGTAAAACATCGACTTCAAACTTATCGTATATTTGTTCCAGCCATCTGTCCAAATTCAATTTCTCCAAATTCAGACTCGTTTGACCTGCTTCAAGCTTGGATAAATCAAATAAATCATCAATTAAGCGATTCAGCACATTAATTTTATCATATACAAAATTGCGGAAATGGGAATCGTCAGACAGTACTAAACCACCATGAAGTGCTTGCATATAGCTGTGAATTAATGTGACAGGTGTTCCCAACTCATGTGCGATATTAGCCAATAATTCGCGACGAGATTTCGCCATTATTATTAAATCATCATTCTTGCTCTTCAAGTCATTATTTGCGACTTCCAGTGCCTCAGTTCTATTTTTTACTTTATTCTCTAACTTAAGGTTTACGTTCAATAACTCTTCATTCATGCTTCTGAGTTGAGCTAATGTCTTTACACGAGCTAGAAGTTCTTGCTTATCACAAGGTTTCGATAAATAATCATTTGCACCAATTTCAAAAGATGTAATTTTATCTCGAATTTGACTTTTTGCAGTCAACATTAATATTGGTAGTTCCATCAAAGTATAGGTTTCTCGTAATTGCTGGCACACCTCATACCCCGACATTTTAGGCATCATAATATCAAGGATGAGCAGGTCAATTGTTTGGTCTTCAACGATTCTAAGTACTTGTTCACCATCGGTGGCCGTGATTACTCTATACCCCTCTAAACTAAGTTGATTCACGAGTACTTGTAAATTGATTGGTTCATCATCCACAACTAGTATCGTAATTTCTTTTTGCATAACTTGTAGGCTCGGAGTAAACGGAGCCGGCTCTTCATCAAAATAAGCTTCGCTCGCTATCGCTTCCTCTTGAACATGCAGTTCATCCTTTTGAAACGGTAGAGTAAAACTGAAGGTAGACCCTATTCCAACTTTTGATGCGACTTCAATTTGCCCACCATGTAATTCGACCAAATGCTTTGTAATACTCAGGCCTATACCTGAACCGCTTACACTTCTAGAAATAGAAGGATCGATTTGTTGAAAAGGTTCAAATATTTCTTCTAGCTGATCTGCTGGAATACCAACTCCTGTATCAGAAATGATGATTTTAATTCGATCATTTAATTTTTCAGCAGAAATAACTACTTCCCCATGATCGGAATATTTTATAGCATTTCCAACAATATTATACAATATTTGTTGAAGACGATTGATATCCGCCAATACAGGTGGTAAAGTGTCGTCCACTTTATTGATTAGCTTCACAAATTTGTTGTTTGCCAATGGACTACAAATCGTAAATACCACATCCACAATACGAACAAGATAAACAGACTTCAAATGTATATGTAACGATTTGTGTTTTAAGTTTGAGTAATCCAATATATCATTCACTAGATAGGTCAATCGGTTTCCACTTGCAATAATCATTGACAATTGGTTGCTCATCTCGTTCGATAAGTCTCCTGCAACACCGTCTCGTAGTGATTCAGCTATTCCAATCATTCCATACAATGGTGTCCGTAATTCGTGCGATGTTATCGCCAAAAATTCGTCTTTATGTTCGTCTGCCTTTTCCAAACTCTTTAAAACCAATGCCTGACTCATCTTTGTTTCTCTCTCAGCTGTTTCCTTTTCCAAACGCATAATATTGATTTTATCTGCTAGTGCTAATGATAGTAGTACTACTTCAATTCCAGTTGCGTTTTGCCCAGCAAATTCTGTAAACGCATTAAACGGCAGCACCGTAGCAGTCGCAAGAATGGTAATTAAAATACCTATTAAATAGAAGAACCATCCAATAATAAAAAAACGGGCTTGGCGCGCACCGGCTTTTAAACATATAAATGCAGTAGTTAAAACTGTGATAAATGTGCAAGTGGTGCTTATCACCATAATATTCAATGCGATATGATTAGAAATCAATAAAATGGGAACGATTAGGACATTCAAAGGTATTAAAATATTAAATAAGATTTTAAATTTAGGGAAATATTGATTTGTATCCAGAAAGTTCTTAGCAAACAACAATATGAAAATACAAGTTAAGCTTACGAATATCGGGTTGGCCATAGTATTCCATACAGGTGAATTAGGCCACAAATATTGAAAGCCAAGTCCGTTTTTTTGTAAATTTGCCATTATCGTAAAAGTAATTACGAAAACATAATAGAGATAGCTTTTAATACGTAAACTAAAATAGAGAAACAAATTATACAAAACCATAACTGAAGTCATTCCATAAAATAGCCCTAAAAGAATAAATTCAACTTGAGTCTTCTCAATAAATGATTGCCCACTCCAAATGGTGATTGGCGGATGCAAATCTCCACCTGAATGAACTAGTAAATAGAACCTTTTCGACTGATTATGATCAATCTCCAAGTTGAAAACGAAGTTTCTATGCATGATTTCACGTTGATTAAATGGAAAATCAGATCCTGTATGATAAACTTCGTGCAAACCAGATTCGTCTTCGGAATAAAGGACAATTTTATATATCAGATGATAGGCAACCTCTAATAACCAATCTCTTTGATTGGATTGGTTCTCAACATCAATACGAAGCCATGTTGATGTTTGAGAAAAACCAGGACTTTGTACAACATTTTCAGCAAGAACAAATTGTTCAGAATATTTTTCAGAAACCACGTCTTCAATCGTTAACGGCTTCTTACTGTCGTTAAGCATATACAATGACGGATATAGGTTTTCCTTACTGGAAATCGATCGCAATATTAAAGATTTTCCACCATTGGCCTTCATCTCATTTGGAGCACTCAATAGTATTAAAAAAATTAAAACACAAAAAATAATGGCAGCTCTAAACAAACTTCTATACATAATGAAGTTCACCTCATAACTATTAATTATTTTTTATTAAAATTAAATAAGGATATTTCTTCTATTATATATTAAGTAGATTACTAAAAGTTGATAATTAACGAAATATTTAATTATCAATCGAAACACAGATGATTTCGAAATAATTTTAAGGGGAGCTTTTCGAATTTACTCGAAAAGCTCCCCCTCTAGAAGTATGTGAAATCCAACAAAAGTTTTAATGGTCCATTAGAGTAAGTTCTATATTTCCAACCTCAGAAGTGAGTTTAACAATTGGACCACCTACACCGATGGAACCGTTTTGCATATTCGGCAAACTTTCCATAGTATTACCTATGCTGTTTTTCAAATCTGTTTGCAGTGATGCTGGTACTTCCGCGATTTTAACAGATACATTCCCCACTTGTGTTTCGGCAATTATATCATTTAAAATGGTATTCAATTGCATATTGATATCCCCTACATTTGTTTCAGCATAGATAAAACCTGTCGTTGTATTTAAATGAATATGGCCAACATTCGTTTGTAATTCGAATTTATTTGCTGTAATTGAATCTACATATATTGTAGATACATTCGAATTCACTTTCAGTAGATCATACTGTTTGACAGGAACTTCTACTATAAGTTTAAAATCAAATGGAAGTTTTCCAGATAACCCGAATTTAGATTTCTTTTTCGCATTAATTGTTACACGATTATTTTTCTCTTTTAAAGATAGCTTATACCCTTTTATTTTCTTTTTACTTTCACTTTCCATACGAACAGTTAGTTCATTGCCCTCAATTGGAAGTATATGAATATCACCTAGATTGGCGTTGATGTGAATGTTTGTAATAAAATCAGCAGAAATCGTTTTTATGTAGTCCTTATTGGAGCTATTAAAAGGCAATATCCATACGAATAATAAAATAAGAGCGACGCCAACCAGAAGAGCTATCAAACGAGAGTTGTTGTTGTTCTTCTGCAATGATGTACCCCCTTAACCAATTAGTAGTATTCATAAAGTCTATTCATCACTAGAGGTTAAAATAGATGGACAACATATTCTTATTATTTTTTCAAGAAAAACCGACGACCCACACGTTCAACCAAAGTTGGAGCAATTGCATGCAACTTACTTGTAACTTCTAAATACCATGGCAGGTTCACTTCTCGGACTGGCTTCTCAATCACTCGGACAACCGCATCGACAACTGTATCAATTGTGAGCAAATACTTACCAAGGGACTCACGATATGCGCCCGTATTGTCGGCAAGATTTAAAAACGGTGTATCGATGGGTCCAGGATTTACTGTAGTGACGCGTATGTTAAACGGAGCTACTTCCATACGAAGCGCGTTCGCGTAGCCTATAATTGCGTGTTTCGTCGCCGAGTAAACAGAAGCTTTAGGAGTTGCAACTTTCCCAGCCTGAGATCCAAGGTATACGAATTGACCACTCTTTCGTTCCAACATTTTGGGCAATAGAAGTTTTGTTAAGCGAATTGGTGCCAGTACATTGATATTCATCATGGCATTCATGGTTCCATCCGAAATTTCATGAGCTAATCGAAATGTGCCTATCCCCGCAGAAAATATCACACAATCGGGTGTTTTTATAGTCTTCATTAATATCGTAATATCTTCTTGTTTCGTTAAATCGGCTTGAACAGTGCGTATTCCAAGTGATTCTAGTTCTAGTAGTTTATCTTTTGACCGTCCCGTTGCCCAAACCTCATGGCCTTCTAATTGCAATCGTTTTGCCAGTGCAAATCCTACTCCACTCGTAGCCCCTGTTATTAGAATAGATTTATGCTTTTTCATAATATAAAATTCCATTTTCATTTCGATACTCGCGTGCGTACCCTTCGTCAACAAGAAAGTCCGTTTGCCCAATCGTCTCTGAGAGTGTAAGTCCGAGTTCTTTTTCATATACAGCTGGGAAAAGTTCGGTAGTTAACTCGAAAATTGTTCGTGGTCCATTTTCCAACATAGCGAGAACTTTCATCGATCTTTCTTGTTGTTTTAGAAAACGTTTTTCTATAAGTGCATGGACATTCCTTACTTCTTCCCCATGACCAGAATAAATAATATCTACTGGTAGATCTAACACTCGTTTAAGAGATTCATTGTATTCTAAAAGTGATTGTGGACGCTCTTTTAACGAATCCATAGGTGGTTCAATAAGTGGATTCGATGAAACATTTTGGAGCACAAGATCTCCGCCAATCATTGCACCTTTTCTTTCATTCCAAAATGCGAGATGACTTTGTGCATGTCCTAGTGTTTCAAGAACCGTCCAATTCGGATGCCCTGGTAATGCATCTCCCTCCGCAATAACTCCATCAAGAGGGCGTTCGCCCATTAAAACAGCAGATTTCTTCATTTGCTTAACCCACGAAAGATACTTTTCAGGAACTCCTTGTTCAATCATGCATTGAAGATAAAACGCATCATGATAACGGAGAAATTCCTCATCACGTGTCAGCCAAAAATCATTATATGCATGACCAATAACAACCGCATTGTCAAAAGCATCTATCCAACCTGAGTGATCCGGATGGTGATGTGTAAGTATTACTTGCTCAATGTCTTTCAGTCTATAACCCGCTGCTTTAATTCCATATTTCAGTGCCTCATAAGCTTCAGGCGTTTTTGGTCCTGCATCAACAAGGGATAGTACGTCCCCTTTAACTAGAAAAGCATTTACATCTCCAACTGCGAAAGGAGTCGGAATGACAATTTTATGTATCAATTTAAAATCCCCTTTTTACTAAATGAATGATTGTTCATTCTATTGTACCTTTATAATAAACGGACGTCATCTTTAGTTCCCGTTCTTTAATAATAAATTAAATGACATTATGGTATAATATTAGTATGTTTTCAACTAACTTTATAGTAGGAATAATATAAATAAGGGGGTATTTCCAATGGGTTTATTTGGATTTTTCAAGAGTCAATTTATTGAAGTAATCGAATGGACGGATAGTAGTACAAATACGCTGGTTTATCGTTTCCCTGTTCAAGGGAACGAGATCAAAATGGGTGCAGAATTAACAGTACGAGAATCCCAAGTCGCGATATTCGTTAACGAAGGTGAAATTGCAGATGTGTTTGGACCTGGAAGACATTTATTATGGACTCAAAACATGCCTATACTAACAAAATTGAAATCTTGGAAACACGGATTTAACTCTCCTTTTAAAGCGGAAGTTTATTTTGTGAATACAAAACAGTTCATTAATCAAAAATGGGGTACATCAAATCCTATTATGATGAGAGACTCTGATTTTGGTATTATTCGATTGCGGGGATATGGAATATACTCATACCGTGTATCTGAACCAACCGTTTTCTTAAGAGAACTATTTGGTACAAATGCTTCTTATGATACAAGCAATATAGAAGAACAATTGAAAAAAATGATTTTATCAGGTCTGACCGATTTATTTGCTGAGTCGAAAATTCCTGCACTAGATTTAGCTATGCATTACGACGAGTTAAGTACACTTGGAAAAGAAAAGATGGAAGAGCGATTTAGTAAATTTGGGTTTGCAATTACTTCCCTATATATTGAGAACCTTTCCTTACCCGCTGAAGTTGAGCAAGCGATGGATAAGAGGACTTCTATGGGGGTCATTGGAGATCTTGGCCAATACCAGCAATTCCAAGCTGCTGAAGCATTACGGGAAGCAGCAAGAAACGAAGGCGGAGGTCTTGCAGGTGCTGGAGCCGGACTTGGAGCAGGTGCTGCCCTCGGAGGTATGATGACGAATGCTTTTACTGGGAATAACCAACAAGCAAACACACCAAATCCAACAAATGCTCAATCGGACAAAATAAATTGTCCGCATTGTAATGAACTCATTTTAGCGGATGCAAAGTTTTGTAAAGAATGTGGAAAATCTGTACAAACCAAAAAAGTCCCCTGCATTAATTGCCAGGCAGAAATTAATAAAGATGCGAAATTTTGTGGTGAGTGTGGCACAAAACAAGAAACTGAAAAAACATGTGGAAAATGCGGTCATAAGAATGCTTTACATGCTAAGTTCTGCGGGGATTGCGGAGAGAGTTTGTAATATGTTTACAAAAGAGGTGACCTCGTGACGGAAATAGAAAACAATGAAGACAATGAAACGAGTACTATAGAAGCAACCGAAGTAAATCAATGCTTCTCATGTGGTGGAAATACAATATTCGATCCGAAAACCGGTACATTAAAATGCCCATTTTGTGGAAATGAAAAAGAAATTGAACGAACAACAGCGAATACAATTGAAAATGACTTTTTAAAAGCATTAGAAAAAGAAGACCACGGATGGGATGACGAGAAACGTGTTTTTAAATGTGATAACTGTGGTGCCGAAACTCTTCTCGATAAAGACAAAATTGCTGACTTCTGCTCGTTTTGCGGGTCTTCACATATTTCAATAAGCAAACATCACGCAGGTATTAAACCGGCTCTTGTTGTCCCTTTTCAAATATCAAAAGAGGAAGCTGTTGAAAAGTTCAAAGTATGGATTCGAAAAAGATATTTTGCTCCTACAAAGCTCAAAAAATCCTATCAACTAAGTAAAATAACAGGTACTTACCTTCCCTACTGGACATTTGACTCGCACACGAAATCGACCTTCACTGTGCGAGTTGGAACGTATTACTATGTCATGGAAACTCGTACTGTTCATGAAGATGGAAAAACGAGGCAAGTGACCGAACAAGTACGAAAGACCAGATGGCATATGGAAAATGGCCGCTATAGTGAATTTTTTGATGATGTTTTAGTAAAAGCTTCTAAGAATGTTGCCAGTGGTTTGATAGATAAGATCGAGCCTTTTCATATGAATGGACTTCTGGATTATAAAACGGAATATCTATCCGGTTTTTTAGCTGAAAGGTATTCTATTAATCTGAAAGAAGGTTGGGATGATGCAAAAGCGATCATCGATAACGGAATTTCCAGTGGAATTCAAGCACAAGTATATGGCGATATCGTTCAAATTGTAAGCGTACAGACGGATTATGAGGAAACAACATATAAACATATTTTACTGCCCTTATGGATTTCATCTTTCCTTTATAACAATACTGTCTATCGATTTCTAGTAAATGGACAGACGGGTAAAGTAAGTGGTAAATCACCTATTAGTGCAGTTAAAATATTCTTTTTAATAGTGAGTATTATTGCAGTAATAGGCATAATCTTCTTGTTCTCGGAATTTAACTAATTCAAAATAAGATAAGCCCAATCTCCAACTTTTCTAGTATAGGGAGTGGGCTTTTTTTATAAAAATACTGACTTCTATTTCCAACCCGTTCAGTTCACTGATACAAAAACTCAATTAAACAACCAAAAGATATCTAATTCGCATACGAATTAGATATCTCCGACTTGTCTATACATCATTCTTTTGGTTAAAACTTTGTTTATTGTTTCACACATAAACAAAGGAGACCTAATTAATTAGGCCCCCTTCAAACTTCTTATGCCGCAATCGCACACAAGTGGAGATTTCTTCACACGTTGATTTCCGTTCCAGCCGGACGTGTTCCGGAGGGAGGGCGGTGGACCAACCCATTCGCTTTGCTCCCGTTGGTTGTTTCACCTGTCCCCGGGAAGATTTGAATTTCATTCTTCCTTGATCATCCCAGAGTAGGTTTTAGCCGCGGGCCCGCACGGGGTGGGGTCATGCAGTCGTTACGACAGGACGTCGTGAATTTAGACTGCCTTGCACTCCAATCAACTAGGTGTGTGATACTTCACAATCGCGCCCGATAACGGAACTCCCCCAGTTACTACTTCCAATTTCACTTGTAAAACTTTTTTTAAAGATAATGGAGCTATTACTGAATGGATTCAAAGATTAAATTAATTATCATCACAAGAAACAGTAGTTTTGGAAGTAATGATTTTTCTCTCTACTGTAAGGCTTATACCTGCTTCCTTTTCGAAACACTCAGCCATTTCAAGCTCGTTTGCTTTAAGATTAGAGTTGACTTTAAAGAGCGTAAAAAATGTTATTGATAGTATAAAAGAAATACTTATTAATAACACAGTTATTTTCATTTTGTTTCCACTCAACTTCTACACCTCCCCTAAAACAATCTGGCCCGATTCTTGAATACGTGCTTTATAATAACTACACTCCGTTGCTTGAAGTGCAGGCGTCGACTCCGAGAGGATCAGCGAAAGTCGTTACGAAGAACGGCTTTTGCGAGATAAAGCGTTAGCTTTTT
>NZ_JBHUGI010000002.1:56089-130746 GCF_042681925.1 Sporosarcina siberiensis | reverse complement strand
CGCAGCGAAGGAAGCGGCTCAAGCTACGCCCTCCGGAAAGCGTACGCCGGAACGCAAAGCAACAGTTTTTCTACATTCGATTTTGGCCCGATTCTTGAATACGTGCTTTATAATAACTACACTCCGTTGCTTGGAGTGTAGACGTCGACTCCGAGAGGATCAGCGTGAGCCTTGAGACCCTGGACGGAGCGAAGGAAGATCAAAGCTGCCTTAATTTCTGCAAAACCACAGAAATACGGCAAAGCGAACACTTCGCTGTTCACTTGGCTCAAGCCACGCCCAAAGAAGAATGGTTTTTATTCTTCTCCCGCGGAAAGCGTACGCCGGAACGCAAAGCAACAGTTTATCTACATTGGATTTTGCCCCGTTTGTTGAACCGTGAGCCTAAACATACTTATCCTTAGCATAGCATAACAATTCCAATATTCCGTTTAAACATCAAAATGGCACTGTTAATTCCAATATCATTTGATGTTCTAATTCGGTGTTAATTCGCTTGTTGTTTCATCTTTTGTACCACTCAATTGAACGGGTTACCCTATTTCAGGCTGACCCCTTTTTATTCAAATCAAACCAAATAAAAGTAAAAATGATTGGTTTCTTTCGTAAATCCAATCTTTTCATAAAGCCTTTGGGCGACTTCGTTTTGAACATTTGTTTCTAGTAAAACGCCTTTCGCATCTGTTTCCTTCGCAAATAGAATTGATCGATTTACTAGTTCTTCGCCATACCCTTTTCCACGATAATCCACTTTTACAAATAAATCATTTAAAATCCAAATTCGTTTCAAACTTACAGAAGAAAACGATGGAAATAGTTGAGTGAATCCAACAGCTTTCTCTTCATGAAAAGTTATGAAAATCACTGATTCCTCGTTTTTCAACCGCCCTTCGATAAAGTCCTTTGCAGCAACAATATTCGATTCTTGATTATAAAACTTTCTGTACAAATCCATAAGTTCCGCTAAAACATCTAGATCTTTTAAAGTCGCTCTATGAATACTCATAAACTACTCCCCTATTAATATTATGTAGACCCTTACATTACTCCACTTTATAGTCATAGGACAAATCGTCTTGTATTAAGAATACGGCTGTCAAAGACTCTGTTTATTTCAAACTCATTTACTTTATAGATAGTTAATCACTTTTAACAACAGAATCCATTTCATCCCATGAATGTATTTCAAAAGTTGGTTGAATACCTGTTGTATTTCCTTTATGATGCGGATTATACCAACATGTATCAATACCAAAATTCAAACCACCTTGAATGTCCGAAGAGAGAGAATCTCCAATCATTAAGACGCGGGACTTGTCCGTGATTTGTAGTTTTTCAAAGACATATTCAAAAATTTCTTTTTGCGGTTTTTGAAACCCTGTTTCCTCTGATGTAATTATTGCCTCAAATGAGTTTTTAAATATCGATCTACCTATTCTCGCATGCTGAACATCTGTAAATCCGTTTGTAAGAACAACTAATCTACAATTTGCAAAACCTGCAAGCATACTTTCTACTCCATCAATCACATGAATTTCCTTACCTAAATTTTCAAGATACTCATTTCCAAATACTTCCGCATTGATTTCAAGTGCATGTTCTAAAAATAACCGTTTAAATCGCTCTGACTTTAATTCCTGTAGCGTTGTACGTCCTTGTTCCAAATCGTCCCATAGCACTTTGCTAATCGCATTATAACTTGTTCTGTAATCCGTTACTCCATTTGGTAACCCGACTCCTTGAAACGTATTGAAAAGTGCATTTTTTTCGGATTCTCTAAAATCAAACAGTGTATCGTCTAAATCAAATAATAAAACATCGTAATTCAACATCAATTTATCCCCACTTAAACTCCAATTAATATATTGGAAAGATTTTTTAATTATATTTCCCAGCATTTCAGAATGATTTAAAGTATCAAAACCTTAATTTAGATTTCTTTTCAATTATACCATACACACGTTCTTAATAAGTCGATTAAATAAATCTAGAATGAGCTCACTTTAAATGCATTGCCGTGCTAATAATGTAGATTGTATGACAACTGATTTGAAAATCATTCTAAATATGACATCTGTCACTAGGAGTCTTTTAATTTCTAGTGTAGATTTACTATATATAGATAGCCGATTCCAACATAAAAGTTTACATCCCAGAGGAGTATATTAATGACGAAGAAAATTGCTTGGATCACAGATACAGCTGCCCAACTCGATGACGCATTCATCCAAAAATATAACATACATGTACTACCCTTAGTTGTTGTTTTTCCAGATGGATCTTATAAAGAAGACTTAGATATAACTCAAGAAGAGTTTTACAAAAAGTTACGTGAAACTAAAGTTCCAACTAAAACATCCCAACCTCCTATTGGAGAAATGGTTTCTTTATATGAAAAATTGCAATCTGAAGGTTATGACGCGGCAATTACATTGCATGTATCGAGTGGAATTTCAGGTACATTTGAAAGCTCGCAAGCAGCCGCAAAAATGACAGACTTTAAAGTGTACTCCATTGATTCTAAAATTGGATCCTTTCCGATGTTGAAAATGATTGAATGCGGTAATGAGATGCTTAAAAAGGGACAAGACATCGAAATTATTGTAGCGGAAATAGAAGAAATGACGAAAAACTCTAAACTTGTATTCGTACCAGCCAATTTGAATCAGTTGCACAGAAGTGGTCGGGTTTCGGGTACACAAGCATTTTTAAGTCAATTGTTAAATATTAAAATTATCATTTCATTCGAGAATGGGAAAACCTTATTGAAAGAAAAAATTCGAGCAAATAAACGAGCGAAAAATAACATAACGGAATTGCTTCGTAAGGATATCGCAAAATCTTCCGTTCCAGAAGTTGCAATTATTCACTGCAATAACAACCGAGATGCGGAAACCTGGAAACAAGAGTTGATGATAGAGTTTCCAGATTTAAAGTTTCGGGTTGTTTCCCTTAGTATTTGCGTCGGTGTTCACGCCGGTGAAGGTACAACTGGATTAAGTTGGGTTTCATTTAGTAAATAATGATTTACAAATGATTGTTCAAGTTGACTTTATCCAGCGAACGTGCAATAATCAGTCTAATTCAAAACAGGTGGGCATTGACGAAGACCAGTAGAAATGGCGATGGAGAAAAGAAAATGTGGTCACCGGCTGAAAACCACATCCCCTCTCCCATTTCGAAACCTCCTTCCGAGCTGTTGTGGAAACACGACCGTATCCTTCGCGTTAAGTTGGAAACAAGTTGTGCCGTAGAATCGGCAAATTTAGGTGGTACCGCGGAAACATGCGTTTTTCGTCCTTATTTAATTAGGATGATAACGCATTTTTTTATTGAAAAAAAGGGGCGATTGTATGGAGACGATAGTATTCGTAGGTGCAGGTTCGATGGCAGAAGCGATGATTGGCGGGATTGTAGAACAACGTGCAATGGATCCATTGAATGTATTTGTGATGAATAAATCAGATGATGCACGATTGGTGTATTTGAAAACTAAATACGGAGTATCCATTGTTTGTTCAAATAAAGAAGCACTTAGAAAAGCAGATTTAATAATTCTCGCAACAAAACCAAAGGACATACATCAAGTCATGGCAGATATACTTCCTTACTTATCCGATCATACTGCTGTTTTATCAGTCATTGCAGGAATTTCTATTCAGACATTTGAAAATGGTCTAGGTGCAAGAATGATTGCACGTTCTATGCCGAATACTTCTGCAACAATTGGAAAGTCTGCTAGTGCAGTTGCCTGGAATAATACAATAGATGTAAATATGAAAATGAATATTTTAAAAATGTTGGAATCCATTGGTATAGTAAAAGTAGTGGAAGAAGATGATATGCACGTAGTCACTGCATTATCGGGCAGCGGTCCTGCTTATGTGTATTATTTAGCCGAAGCACTTGAGGAAGTCGCAGTTGAACAGGGGCTGTCCCAGGATATTGCACGGTCACTTATCATTCAAACACTTGAGGGAGCCGCAGCAATGATGAAAAAAACCGGAGAAGAACCGGCTGAATTAAGAAAACATGTCACGAGTCCGGGTGGAACAACGGAAGCGGGCGTAACAGCATTGGAAAATCGTTTTTTCAAAGAAATCATTGCAGAATGCATCCAGAAAGCGGAAGCACGATCTCGTGAGTTGGGTGTTATGTATTAATACAACCATTTTGTTATACTAAGCGTGAACTTAAAATGGAGGTTAAAATTATGACGAAATTGTTTGAACCCTATACAATTCGAGATGTCGAATTTAAGAATCGCATAGCAATGGCACCAATGTGTATGTATTCCTCCCATAATTGTGACGGACAGATAGAAGACTGGCACAAAACTCATTATGCTACACGTGCTGTTGGTCAAGTCGGACTTATAATTGTTGAGGCCACAGCAGTTCAGCCAGAGGGAAGAATTTCCGCACAGGATCTAGGGATTTGGAGCGATGATCATATTGAAGGACTTACAGAAGTAGTTCACCTTATGAAACAGCATGGAACGAAAACAGGCATTCAGCTTGCACATGCCGGACGCAAAGCTACTGTTGATGGGGACATTTTTGCTCCTTCTGCTATGGCTTTTAATGATCATTATAAAACGCCAGTCGAAATGACTAAAAGTGATATTAAAGCTACCATCCAAGCGTTTAAAGACGGCACAATCCGTGCTCAAAAAGCAGGATTTGATGTCATCGAATTACACGGAGCACACGGCTATCTCATTAACGAGTTTTTGTCTCCGCTAACAAATAAACGAATGGATGAATACGGTGGTTCTGCTGAAAATCGCTACCGCATTTTACGAGAAATCATTGACGAAGTACGTATTGTGTGGGACGGTCCACTATTCGTCCGTATTTCTGCACACGATTATACGGAAGGCGGTATGACGCCTGAAGCATATGTTGAAATGGCTAAATGGATGAAGGAACAAGGAGTCGATTTAGTCGATGTCAGTTCTGGTGCTCTAGTACCTGCAAAAATAGATGTTTTCCCCGGATATCAAGTGAAGTTTTCTGAAACAATTAAAAGTGGTGCTCATATTGCAACTGGAGCCGTCGGACTGATTACGACAGGTATTCAAGCGGAAGAAATTTTGAAAAACGAACGTGCAGATTTAATTCTACTCGCACGAGAATTGCTTCGTGATCCATACTGGGCTTACACAGCTGCTAAGGAATTAGATACTGAAATTTCAGTACCCAAACAGTATGATCGGGGATGGACTTTTTAATAGTTAAAAATGAAAAAATCCACTGGTTAACACGCCCGTGGATTTTTTCTTCATTCAATTTGTTTAACAACATCGTCTTTCCATTCAAAACGAGCATAGTCTTCGGCAATTAGAAGGCCTGGAAAGATTTCTTCACCTTGTCTTTTTAGTTGCGCAACATCACTCGGCATGAACCGAGCACTAATGTGGTTCGCAATTAATGACCGAGCCCCAGCTTCCTTCGCAATTTCGGCTGCATCGGTTATCGTTGAATGTCCATATTCTTTGGCAAGATTTCCTGTCTCTGAATCAAATGTTGCTTCATGCACAAGAATGTCTACGTCTTTCGCAAGTTCGACAGAAGCCATACAGGCACTTGTATCACCCAGGATTGCAATCGTAAAGCCTTTTTGAGGTTCACCAGTAACATCTTTGCTAAGGACTAGGCTGCCATCCTCAAGATATACGTCTTCTCCGTTTTTCAGTTGTTTAAGCATCGGACCCTTAGGAACGCCTAATTCCTTTATTTTATCTACTAGAAGTTTTCCAGGTAACGATTTTTGTTCAATACGAAACCCAAGACATGGAATGACATGTTGAAGAAACTTGGAAGTTACTTTAAATTTGTCATCTTCAAAAACAGTACCTTCCTCAATTTCATGAACAATGAGTTCATAGTTCAAATGCGTATTTGTTATCCGTAACGTTGTTGCCAACCACTCTTTAATGCCTTTAGGACCGAATACATCTAATTGCTCTTCACCTCCAAGAAACGAACGTGATCCAATCAAGCCTGGCAAACCAAAAATATGATCTCCATGTAAATGAGTAATAAAAATTTTCATAATTTTACGCGGTTTTAAAGACGTATGTAAAATTTGATGCTGTGTTGCTTCACCACAGTCGAATAACCAATACCCTTCATTTTCAGCTGAAAGATTAAGTGCAACTGAAGAAGTGTTACGCATTTTCGACGGCATACCCGCACCTGTTCCTAAAAATTGAAGTTCCATTTATTTAAACCCCCTTTCATTTATTGCCCTTTTTTATTACACCAGGGCCAAACTGATCTTCCAGTTTTAAAATTAAATCACTTATTCGCTTTTTTTCCTCATGTTCTTCAAAATTATAAATAGACAGTTGTTCGTGGATCTCAATTATTGAAATAACATTCGTAACAGTTATTCCAAGTAATCTGACTGGTTCACAGTCCCAATGTTTTTCAAATAAATCAATTGCTTCTCGATAAATATCGTCTTCTTTATAAATAGGATTTAGAACTGTACGGCTTCGTGTTTGGTTACGCCAATCAGCGGTTCGAATTTGAATCATTACTACATTTCCCGCAAGTTCATTATTTGCGAGGCGAACTGCAACACGGTTCGCCAATTGTTTGAAAACTGCGAAACAGGCGTCTAATTCAGTTTCATCAATCGGTAATGTCGTGGAACTCCCGACGCTTTTACGTTCATCCCCAGCCGCAGGATCCACTAGACGCTCATCTATTCCGTTGGCACGTTGCTGAAGACGAGAGCCATTTTTACCAAGTGAGACTTTAACAATATTTTCGTCTGCATTTGCTAAGTCTCCAATCGTACTTATTCCAAGTGCATTCATTTTTTTCTCGGTGCTCTTCCCAATTCCGTGCATTTCAATAACAGGGAGTGGCCAAAGTATCCGCTCAACTTCCCTTTTCCTTAAAATAGTTATGCCCATTGGTTTTTTCATGTCTGATGCTGTTTTCGCAAGGAACTTGTTTGGTGCAATTCCAATCGAACACGGTAAATCGAGTTCTCGTAAAATACGTTCCTGAATACCAGATGCAATTTTTACTGCATCCGTCAAACCACCAATTGCAGTAATGTCAATATAGGCTTCATCAATAGATACAGGCTCAACAAGTTCAGTATACGTTCGGAGTAAATCAAATATTGCAGTTGAAGCCGCTCGGTATTTCAGGAAATCTGGCGGAACGATGACTAGGGTAGGACAAATTCGTTTTGCATCGCCCACTGTCATTGTCGTGTAGATACCAAGGGCCCTTGCCTCATATGAACAAGTAACAAGAATGCCGCGCCGCTCTTTAGGATTTCCTGCAACCGCCATCGGAATACCTTTAAGTGAAGGGTCATGTGCTTGTTCAACTGAAGCAAAAAAACTATTCATGTCTAGATGAAGAATGACCTTCGCTCGACTTTCAAACATCTCTGCCATACACAGCTCCCCTCACTTATTTTAATCCATTTTACAGTAAAAACCGGACAGAATACACTGCCCGGTTTTAAAATTAAACTTCTTCCATTGTTCTTGTTTCAACATATTCACCAATAGCATCCATACCCGTAAGTGTACGTGACAATATTTCAGGATCTACAATTGTGATCATGCGATTTTCAAGATTTGCAACTGTTGTGAAATAAGGAGTTTTAGAATAAGCAAGCAACCCTGTTGACGTCATAGTACTTTCAGGAATATCTAGAATTTCTTTTGCATCAAGTACAAGTAATCCGATTAATAAACTTCCAGTTTGAACAACTACAATGCGAACTTCATCATTTTTGTCAGCACTGCGGCCGTATAAAATTTGTTCGAAGTCTAAAATAGGAACAAGTTCCCCACGTGTTTTCATGAGACCTAGCATATACTCAGGCAAATGAGGAATCGGGTTAATTTGCTCGAGCTTCTCAATGGATATTACCGAATCTACAGGCAATGCATATTCTTCATTCCCACATTGAACGACAACGACTTTTAACTCACTCATTCCTTATTCTCCCTTCGAATTTTCTACAGTTACATTGATAATTTCAAGTAGCAATTCTGTTAACTTATTGAGTTCTTCCACAGGCATACGTTCATTTTTAGTATGAATTTCTTCGTATCCAACAGATAATGTTACTGTAGGGATTCCAGCACCGTTAAAGATATTACCGTCACTACCCCCACCACTCGCAAGAAGTTCAGGTGTCCGGCCAACATTTTGGGCTGCCATCATCGCTACTTTAACGACCTTGTCGTCATCTGTAAATTTAAAGCCTGGATACATAAGTTTTACCTCAGTTTCAGCTTCTCCGCCCATTTTCTCAGCAGTTACTTTAAACGTTTCCTTCATATGTTCCGTCTGTTTCTCTAGTTTTTCAGGATCAAGCGATCGTGCCTCAGCTAGAATATTTACTTCATCACAAACGATATTTGTAGCCTGTCCACCTTCGAAACGACCAATATTAGCTGTTGTTTCCGAGTCGATTCTTCCTAAAGACATTGCAGCAACGGACTTGGCAGCAATATTAATAGCAGAAATCCCTTTTTCGGGTGCGACACCGGCATGTGCAGTCTTACCTTTAATCGTCGTCCAAAGTTTTGCTTGGAATGGAGCAGAAGTAACGATTCCACCTACTTTTCCGTCACTATCTACTGCGTAGCCGTATTTAGCTGTAATAAGCGTAGCATCCATTTCTTTCGCACCTACAAGGCCGCTTTCTTCTCCCGCGGTAATGATGAACTGAATGTCACCATGTGGTATTTTCTTCTCTTTTACAGTACGAATCATTTCAAACAATGCCGCAATTCCAGCTTTATCATCCGCACCAAGAATTGTTGTCCCATCGGAATACACATAACCATCATCGCGTAACTCAGGTTTAATGTTTTGAGCTGGTACAACTGTATCCATATGGCATGTGAAATAAATCGGATCTACACCTTTTACAGTACCATTCATTGATGCCACTAAATTTCCAGCACCGTGTCCATTTTCGTCGTCGGAATTATCTTCAATTACATCGAATCCTAGATTTTCCATCGTCTTAGTCAAATGGTCAGCTATATTACGTTCATCTTTTGTTTCAGAATCAATTCGAATTAATTCAAAAAACTCTTCTAATAATCGTTCTTTATTCAAAATAAATCTCCCCTTATAACGGAATATTACCGTGTTTCTTTTTAGGTCGTGACTCTTTTTTGTTGCGCATCATATCCAGTGCTTGGATTAGTTTGATGCGAGTGTCACGTGGGTCAATGACATCGTCTACCATACCATGTGACGCTGCAACATATGGATTTGCAAACTTTTCTCGGTATTCTTCAATCTTTTCAGCACGCATCGCTTCTGGATCATCCGAATTTGCAATGTCGCGTGCAAAAATGATGTTTGCAGCACCTTCTGGCCCCATAACTGCAATTTCTGCATTTGGCCAAGCAAAGACAACATCCGCTCCGATTGATTTCGAGTTCAATGCAACATAGGCACCACCAAATGCTTTTCTTAAAATCACAGTCATTTTAGGGACTGTAGCTTCTGAATAAGCATACAAAATTTTCGCGCCATGTCGTATGATTCCACCGTGTTCTTGTTTAATGCCCGGGAAAAATCCGGTTACATCTTCAAATGTAATGATTGGAATATTAAACGCATCACAAAAACGTATGAATCTGGCAGCTTTATCTGATGAATTAATATCGAGTCCGCCCGCCATTACACGAGGTTGGTTACAAACGAGACCTACTGTTTCGCCTTTAATACGCGCCAAACCAATTACAATATTTCGAGCAAACTCTGGTTGTACTTCCATAAACGAGTCCACGTCTACAACTTGTTCAACAACTCTACGAACATCATACGGCCGGATCGATTCGTACGGAACAACTTCCGCTAAATCTGCACGATAGTCATCTGATTCATCATACTCCACAATTGGCGGTTTTTCTTCATTATTTTGTGGTAAATAGGAAAGTAATTTACGAACGCTTTCAAGGACAGTCTTTTCATCCGGTCCACGAAAATGTGCATTTCCACTAATTGAGTTATGTACCTTCGAACCACCCAGTTCTTCAGACGAAATCTTCTCACCAGTAACCGTTTCAATTACTTTCGGACCCGTTATAAACATTTGACTCGTTTTATCCGTCATAAAGACAAAATCAGTAATTGCCGGCGAATAAACCGCTCCACCCGCACAAGGACCAAGAATAACGGAAATTTGTGGAATTACACCTGAGTAAATTACGTTACGATGAAAAACTTGTCCATATCCATCAAGTGAAACGACACCTTCTTGAATACGTGCACCCCCGGAATCGTTCAGTCCAATGAAAGGAGCACCATTTTTCGCAGCTAAATCCATTACATTCGCAATTTTCATAGCATGCATTTCTCCTAGTGCGCCTCCAAAAACCGTAAAGTCTTGAGAGAATAAATAAACAGGTTTACCGTCAATTTTACCATACCCCGTAACGACACCATCGCCTGGAAGCACTTGCTTGTCCATTCCAAAATCTCTTGTTCGGTGCGTAACAAATGGATTCAATTCGAAAAAAGTATCCGGATCTAGTAACAAATCGATACGTTCTCTAGCAGTTAACTTTCCTTTTTCATGTTGCTTATCAATCCGTTCATCGCCACCGCCAAGCTCAATTTCTCTCTTCCGGTCATACAACTCGTTGATTTTATCGTAAATATTCATTTACTGAGTCCCCTTACTGCTTTTTTGGCATAATTCGTACAGTACCCCATAAGATGATTTCGGATGTAGGAAAGCTACTTCAGCACCACCAGCACCTATCTTCGGTTCATCTTGCAAAAGTTGTACCCCTTTTTCTTTTAGTTCTGATAAACGCGTTCGGATATCGCTTACACCAAATGCAATATGATGTACGCCTACTCCGCGCTTAGCGATAAATTTCGAAACCGGTCCATCCTCTCCAATTGGTTCTAAAAGTTCAAACTTAATGTTCCCGGCATCAATAAATGCAACACGAACTTTTTGACTTTCAACTTCTTCTATCGCAATCAATTTTAAACCTAAAGTATGTATATAATAGTGAATCGATTCATCCATGTTTGTCACAGCGATACCAATATGATCGACTTTCTCCACACAAATCACCTCTTACATCTATTGTACAATCTAATGGGCCAATTCGCCATCTTGTCAAATCAAAAATTTCTGTTAAAATGAAAGTATAATGAATAAGGAGTTTTGCTCAGTGAGTAATAAAAAAACACAAAAGTTTATTGTTTATATTATGGTCGGCGCAATGTTATTATCAGGTCTTGGAATGGGACTTGGTATGATGATGCAACAGTAATCACTAATAAAAAAACTGTCTGTTAACGCATTTGCGTATACAGACAGTTTTTTCATTTCACTAGATTTCTGCTTTTTATAGTTCTTCACAAAAATCGTCAAACTGACTTTGTAAGTTCCGTACAACAGACATCGGGTCATGGCCTTCAATTTCGTAACGACCGATCTCGGCAACTAATTTACCGTCCTTCATCATAGCGAAAGATGGTGAAGATGGGAGATGATCCTCCCCGAAAAGCATACGAGCTTGTGCAGTCGCTTCTTTATCCTGCCCAGCAAATACTGTAACTAAATGATCTGGACGTTTGTCGTAATGCACTGAGTGCTTTGCAGCCGGACGTGCGATCCCGCCGGCACATCCACAAACTGAGTTGATCATTACAAGTGTTGTACCCGAACGTTTAAAAGCTTCCTCAACTTCTTCAGGTGTTGTTAACTGCTTATAACCACTTTCGTCCATTTCTGTACGGGCTTGCTTAACTGTATCGTTCATTAACATATTAAAATCCATAGCCATATTAAAAAACCCCTTTCTATTTACAACTTTATCATATCAGTACGTTTAAATACTTGCAAAGGACTTGCAAGTAAAAAACCGAACAAATTACCCGCAAGTTTAAATATGCCTAATTTCATAATCTCTTTTCACTGACCCATCACCCTACTATTCGCTTTACTCTCAGTCTTCCCACTCAAAAGCAAATACCCAATCACATAGAGAAACAGTGCTCCAGCCAAGAGCACAAGACTTCCTGTTTGGAAATCAATGCTCGGATTGTTCAGCAACGTGGAAACCTCACCGTTCATGATCTTCGCAATATTTAAGTACGTGAATGGTGACAAATGAGCGCTTTCTGAAAGCAACTGGCTGCTCCCAAAATATCCGGACACCACGATTAAAATTGTAGTAGCGAAGACAGCCAATTGGCTTTTGAAAAACAAGGATAAGAAAATGGATAATCCAATGATAAACAATAAAATACAAAGGAATAGGGCAATGCTTTTAAGCAAGTGATCTCCTAATGATACAAAGTGAAACCCCTTCTGGCCAAAAGATTTAATTCCCACATATGATTCCGAATCCACCAAAGCCTTACTATCGTAATGTAAGATTGGGTAGTGCCAATCTCCAAAACGATTGAAAATCGTGGCAATCAGGATAACGAAGGCAAACAGACCGACACTACTAAACAAAGCAGTCACCGTTGCCTGAATACCTTTTCCGAGATAGACTTTTTTCTCAGAAATCGGTTGCGTCTTCAAAAACTGCAGGGTAGCTCTTTTTCCTTTTTCGTTTGAAAAGCCGGCTCCTAGTATAAATAAGAACAACACTAGAGGAATGAAGTAAAAATACTGATCAAAATAAAAGGAAAGAATAAACAATCCGCTGTTGTCAACTTTGCGATTCTCTTCTTCCCATTCTTTTTTTTCTTTGTCCCGATTCCCCCAGTTATTATACATCGTCGAGATATATTCACCAGAAAAAACCGGTTGAACCTTGTGTTCAAGTAGCCACTTTTTTTCCTCAATACTAGCATCTACCGTGAATTCACTAATTGTCGGCTCCTCCCCTATAGTTCGCATATTAGGATTAAATTTTTTGGAGTCGTAGTAGTACTGATTCAAATGAAGTTGATAGTCATGGAACGGAAACCAATTTCCAACCTCGTAGCCGGTAAGGGCAGATTTATTTTTGCCTAGTGTTTCAATATAATACGATTCTATCCTTTCCCAAACCTCTACTTGATCACTATAGAATTTGCTATAAAATTCATCACTAATTTTTTCCGCGTTTTCTCTTTCATTTTGATAGGAGTCGATATTTTGCAAAGCATAGGTTATCATATTTTCATTCTCTTGAACTTTTTCTTGCAATGTAACCAAATATACTTCCTCTTTCTTCTGTGCCTGTTGAGAAATAATGAAGTATCCAAACACAACGATAAGGGCAAGAATTATGTACAATTGCTTGAGTAAACCGTTCCTCCTTATTTTTCGCCATTCAAACATCCATATATTCCATATCGGGTTGCGGTGTTTTTTTGTCTTTCCATGCTTGAAGGGATTTTTGTCTTCACTAGAGTTAAACAATCCCGTTTCTTTTTCTGGAAGTACTATAGCCGTTATAACGAGCAGACAACTCCAAAGAATTGCACCTAAAGGATACAGCCAATCCATGTTATGAGGGATTCCTGCCAATAAATGCGAAAATCGAAAGTATTGAAATGGATTCAAAGCAAACTGAAGCGGTGCGTTCATGTCTGTCGCAAAGAATCCAAGCAACACAATTAAACCAGTCAACATCAACGCACTGACAGAACTTTTCACCCATTGGCCCAAAAGTAGAATAAGGCTGAAAGTAAATACAATCGCGCAACTAAACAAGACAATGCTTCGAGCCAAATAATTGAATATTGAAATGATGGCAACAGAATCTACCGAAGTCAATATTTGTGGATATTGAAGGTTCAGTGTAGAGCCACCCAAAATGAGTGGTAGAAACAACCCAACACCAATTACCATCGCTAAATAAAGGAGGACTACGATTAGTAAACTAAAGTATTTCCCTAGAATTAATTTCCATTTAGAAATGGGCTGGGTTTTTAACGTCAACCACGTACGATTTTCCATTTCCACAGTAATTGTAGTTCCAAAAAAGAGGAGTAAAATAAATAAACCTAAGAAACCCAGCAAGAAACCGCTTACTTCTTTTAAAATTAGTGCTGGAGATATGGAAATGGCCTCATCCTCATAGGAAAGATTGTGTTCAATAAGCCAATTGTTTTTCTGGATTGCTTTTTCTTTTTCAATCCCTTGTAATGGCCAGAATTCTCCACCAACATTTTCATACGCTTCCAAACTAATTAAAAAGTCTTTTTCAACCTTTGGAATCTGGTTCCATTCTTCATTATAAATTGCACTTGTCCATTTAAAAAACGCTAATCCGATTCCATTGATGTGTTCCAATTGCTGTGGAAACGGATCGTCGAAGAAATCACCCCTTTGAAGTTCTTTCAAATTTTTATATGTGTTGTCTCCTTCTTCTTTCATAGGCTTAATTTTTTCGATTGCGCGTTCTGACTTCGTCGATTGTTGAGAAAAGTTTTGAAAAAGGATGCCGCCGATGCACAAAAATACGATTACGAAAAGCCATATCAGTTTCTTTTGTTGCCACAACTTACGCATTTCAAATCGAAAGAGATTCATTGCTTATCACCTTTTTCTCCGAAAATCTTTTGGTAACGCTCCTCCGTACCTAGAACTATTTTCTCCAAGTCCAGAAGCTTGATTTCGTGTTTTTCTAGAATTCTGAAAACCCCTCCCAAAGAAGAACCCTCCATATAAATGCGTAGCTTACTTCCCATGAGTTCAACTGGAATTGTTTCCTCTTCTAAAACACTTTGTGCTTTCACAATGTCATTCACAACCAATTCGTAGCAAATGTTTTCATGTTGAAGAATATTTTCTTTGATTAATTCCCCATTTTTTAAAAATAAAATCGTCGAAGTGACTCGGTCAATTTCTGCCAAGTTGTGAGAGGATAAAAGAATTGTTGTGCCGGATTTATGTAATTCCACTAAAAGTTCTCGTACCCGAATTGCACTAGTCGGGTCAAGTCCATTTAAAGGTTCGTCTAAAATTAATAGTTTAGGTGCATTCAAAACAGCCATTGTCAGCAAAAGATGTTGTTTCATGCCTAGCGAATAATTTCCTACTTTTTTATTCAAATAGCTCGATATCCCAATCCAGTCAGCCGTATCGGTAATTTGCTTTCTGGAAATCCCCTGCACATCTCCAATAAACTGAAGATGATCATAACCGGTTAAATACTCATAAAGTACAGAGTTGTCTTGCATGAAAGAAATATCTTTAAAGATATCAGGATTTCTATTGCTTTTACCAAGAACCGTAACGTTTCCACTATCTGCTGTTAATAGATTCGTAATGATGTTTAATAACGTGGATTTTCCGGAACCATTGGGTCCAACCAATGCTATAATTTGTGGTTTTTCGATTTCAAAGGAAATGCCTTTCAGTACTTTTTCTTTGCCATACGATTTATGTACGTCTTTTACCGATAAAATCATTTGACTTCCCCCTATGAAGAGTTTTTCAAGTAATCATATTATTCCAGCATATCATATTAAATCGCAGTAATTTAAAATAAGAAAATCCATCAGTAATTAATTATCTCAATTGCCGCAATCATGTGTTTGCATAAGTAAAGTAATATACATACTCTTTATTTCAACCTATAGTATTGGCAATAAAGAATTTTCTCCCAGACCTGTCCAATGAATATAACGTATTTTCCCTCCAAATCCTCGCCATACAATTGCAGTTTAACGATTTAATTATCAAAAATCAGACTCAATTTCACAATCTTAAACTAGAAAAAGCGCGATTAGATATCTAACCTATCTAATCGCACTCGGTGTTTTTTTATTTTCATCTCATTTTGTGCCCACGCAACCTTATTTTCATAATTAAGGTAATTAGCGCGGAAGGGAATTTAAAAGGTGTCATTTATCTCTTACTTATTCATAGGACATTACCCAAACAACCGATCCACAGCCCCTGTCACAGTCAAGTTCCCCTGAAGCAATGCCTTCTCCAGTTCCGCGACTTGTTCTTTCTTACCAGGTTTTGCAAAGAAGGTGTCTATGAGCCGGTCGTTGATCATCGAACGGAACCAGTCTTTTGTTTGGGATTGTCTACGCATTTCCCAATGGCCACCGCTGTCCATTAGTTCTTTAAAGGATAAAACGGTTTTCCAAACATCTTCTAAACCCGTTTTCTCTATCGAAGATACGGGTTGTGAAGTTGCCGTCCAGCCTGGTGATGCGGGTTGCAGAAAATGGAGAAGTTGGCGATATTCTCGTACTGTTTTTTTAGCATTTCTGAGATTATCCCCGTCCGCTTTATGTACAATGATTCCATCCGCTAATTCCATAATTCCTTTTTTCATCCCTTGCAGTTCATCTCCAGCACCTGTTAGCACAAGCAACATAAAGAAATCAACCATACCACGGACAACGGTTTCACTTTGCCCTACTCCTACCGTTTCTATTAATAGGATATCAAAGCCCGCTGCCTCGCATAACAGCATCGTTTCGCGCGATTTCTTATGAACACCACCAAGAGTTCCGGCAGTTGGAGACGGTCTTATAAAAGCATTTGGATGCCTTGCGAGTTCTTCCATTCTCGTTTTATCGCCAAGAATACTCCCACCAGTTATGGATGAACTTGGGTCGATTGCAAGGACAGCTACTTTATGTCCTGCATCACAAAGCATTAACCCAAACTCTTCAATAAAAGTACTTTTACCAGCACCTGGAACACCTGTTATGCCAATTCGTATACTGTTGCCTGAAAGCGGCAGCAAATTCAGTAATAACTTTTGCCCTGCTTCTTTATCCGCCGCCGTAATACTTTCCAGTAGTGTAATTCCCTTTGCAAGATGTAGACGAGACTTTTCTTTGATTTTTTCTGTTAACAGTTCTACTGGAATCGTACGGTCCTTCTTTACAAAACGTTTACGCGAAGAAGACGCCATTCCATCATGTGATGATGAAATCCCCCCCATGACACTCAGTCCACTATCAGCAGGTAAATGGTCTTTTTTATCCATTAGTCTCCCACTTCCTCGTACCCAAGTCTGCGGTATATTTCCTCGATTACTTTTTGCGCGGCAACTGGAATGACGGTTCCGGGTCCAAAAATTGCAGCCGCGCCGTTTTCACGTAAAAATGCATAATCCTGTGCTGGAATAACGCCACCAACAACGATTAGAATATCTTCCCTGCCAATCTTTTTAAGTTCTGCAAGCAACTCCGGAACGAGCGTTCTGTGTCCCGCAGCAAGTGAACTTGCACCGATTACATGCACATCGTTTTCCGCGGCTTGTAAAGCTGTTTCTTCCGGTGTTTGGAATAGTGGTCCAATGTCCACATCAAAACCAAGATCTGCGAAAGATGAGGCAATAACTTTGGCACCGCGGTCATGTCCGTCTTGACCCATTTTCGCTATCAAAATCCGTGGACGTCGACCTTCATTTTCCAAAAAGTCTTCGGACATTTGTTTCACTGCATCTATTTCTTCTGAATTGGAGAAGTTTGAACTGTATACACCACTCACGGAACGAATCACCGCCTTATGTCTACCGGATACCAATTCAATTGCATCCGAAATTTCACCAATTGTTGCACGTGCTCTTGCTGCGTCAATCGCGGATGCAAGAAGATTTCCTTCACCAGTACGGGCAACTTCTGTCAATGCTTCAAGCGTACGAGTAACTTCGGATTGATCACGGGTTTCTTTCATTTGATTGATTTGGTCAATTTGCTGTTTTCTCACAAATGTATTGTCAATATTCAAAATATCGATTGGTTCTTCAATGTCCAAGCGATATTTGTTCATTCCAATAATGGATTCTGCACGAGAGTCAATCTGAGCTTGTCGTTTTGCAGCGGCCTCTTCAATTTTCATCTTCGGAAGACCTGTTTCAATCGCTTTGGCCATTCCGCCAAGTTCTTCAATTTCATCGATTAATTCCCAAGCCTTTTCCATTAGTTCATCCGTTAGTTTTTCAACATAATACGAACCGCCCCATGGATCGGCAACTTTTGTCATCATCGTCTCTTCTTGTAAAAACAACTGCGTGTTTCGTGCAATACGAGCGGAGAAATCCGTGGGTAATGCAATAGCTTCGTCAAGTGCGTTCGTGTGAAGAGATTGTGTATGCCCCATTGCAGCAGCATTTGCTTCAATTAAAGTTCGTGTCACATTATTGAATGGATCTTGTTCAGTTAGACTCCAACCGGATGTTTGTGAATGTGTTCGAAGAGTGAGTGACTTTGTGTTCTTCGGATCAAACGTCGTCATCATCTGTGCCCACATTTTACGAGCCGCACGCATTTTTGCGATTTCCATGAAATAGTTTTTGCCAATTGCCCAGAAAAATGACAGTCTCGGTGCAAATGAATCAATGTCAATTCCCGCTTTTAATCCCGTACGTACATATTCAAGTCCATCTGCTAACGTATATGCAAGTTCTATATCAGCGGTCGCACCCGCTTCTTGCATATGATAGCCGGATATTGAAATCGAATTAAATTTCGGCATTTTAGTAGATGTGTACTCAAATATATCCGCAATGATTTTCATCGACATTTCCGGTGGGAAAATATATGTATTTCGCACCATGTACTCTTTTAAAATATCGTTTTGAATGGTTCCTGCTAATTTTTCGGGAGTTACACCTTGTTCTTCAGCAGCAACAATATAAAAGGCCATGATTGGAAGAACTGCTCCATTCATCGTCATCGAAACGGACATTTGGTCCAGTGGTATGCCGTCAAAAAGAATTTTCATATCATTGACTGAGTCTATTGCGACACCCGCTTTTCCAACATCACCTGTAACACGTGGATGATCCGAATCGTATCCACGATGTGTGGCTAAATCGAATGCGACAGATAGACCTTTTTGACCCATTGCTAGGTTTCTACGATAAAACGCATTGCTTTCCTCGGCAGTTGAAAAACCTGAATATTGACGAACTGTCCACGGTCTTGAGACATACATTGTTGGATACGGGCCCCTAGTGTTTGGTGCAATTCCCGGAAAGTCATTTAAATGAGAAACGTTTTCCAAGTCTTTTTTATCGTAAACAGATTGAATTTCAATTCCTTCATTTGTTAGGAAAGGTTCGCTTACATGAGAGGAATTGTCGGATTGTATTCCACTCAAAGCGTTTATGTCTACCTTCGTAAAATCCGGCTTCATCATTTCTCTTCAGCACCTTTCCATTTTTCATTGATTTCTAAAAACTTTTCAACACGGTTTTGTCCACTGAAAATAAATCCAGACAACCCTTTTTCAATCCAATCTTTCGAGCGCTTCTCATCGAATTTACCTGCTACATCTATAGCGATTTCACTCGGCATACCTAATAATAGTTCATCCATTGCCTCATCTATAAATTCTGGAGATGCACAAACGATTGCATAATCAGGCTTTTCAGTAGCTAACCAATTAAGCGCGTCTTGTACATTTTGAAATGCAGGACTTTCTATCGTCCAAATTCCACCAGTCGCTAAAAAACCGCTCGCAAAATCAGCACGTATTTTATAGTCTTTTAATTCTCCAAAAGTTAATAAAGTAGTTTTAGGTTGAGAAGTTGAAAATAGTACTCTACTCTTTTCAAATTGTTCAGCAAAACGTCCCTCTATGTGTAAATCCTTTACGTCGGGCAATAGTGTTTCATCCAAGTTTGCATAGACATTCGTTCCAATAAGAGACTTTTTCCCTTTCGCAACTTCATCTTGGCGAACCACTGTCAATTCTTCCAACCTTTTTTCAAGTGGACCGGCAACATATTTTAAATACCCGCCGGAGGCATCAATTTCTAAGAATAACTTCCACGCTTTTTCAACAAGTTCCGCAGTGAGTGTTTCGATATAATAAGAGCCAGCTGACGGATCGATTACTTTTCCAGTATGGGTCTCTTCTTTTAATACGATTTGTATATTTCTTGCCAAACGCCTAGAAGCAGTAGTCGTTCCCGTCAATACGTCATGTGGATGTACTGTAACGACGTCCGCTCCGCCGAGTACCGCTGAAAAGGTTTCGTTACCTGCACGGAGTAAATTTACGTACGAATCCAATTTTGAATACGAACGCAAAGATGTTTCTGCATGGACCAAAACCGGGATTTGTTTTTCCACATTATATGCGGAACTGAAAGAATGCCAAAGAACCCGAAAGGCTCTAATTTTAGCGATTTCCAGGAAGAAATTTGTATCGATTGCAAAGCGCACATAAAAATCTTTTGCAAACTCATCGAACGACTTATAACTACTAGCATTTTCCGCAGCTTGTGCAAGCGTTAGAGCAAGCTCTGTTACAGCGTCCGCACCTTTATGATGAACAGTCCACGAATCTGCACATACGGCACGAACGTTTACATAGCCTTTAGGTTTACTCCAATTCAATGCGGAAACTGCACCTTGAACTGCTGCCCTTAAATCAGTTGGAACTAAGTTGAATACTTCTAAAATTGCATCGTCAGCAGAGATGTTTTTGATGAAAACGGGATATTTAGGGAGCAGCAAAGCAATTTCTGCAAGCGTATCTTGTTCCCAGTTCAGCGCTACTGAACCGTCATAAACAATTGCTCCATTGCCTTTATCAATGGAGTTTTTAAGTTCCACTAAAAACGCTTTCCCATCTTCAGCATACTGCTGCTGTGCTATAATCCAACCCGTTTCAATTTTGGAATTGCGTATTGCTGAGATAGACTGCGCAAGTACACCATCTGCTTGCTTCAAAAGATCCGCTTCAGTGTAAAGTGGCTGAAGGTCTATTCCTTCAATTGTTTTTGTAATTAATTGGTCAAACGGTTGCCCTTTTAGAGATGCTAAAGCGACTTCTTTCCACGTTTCATAATCGGTATCTTGGAATGTTATCGTTTTCATTTTATGTATGGTCAAGATTTCGCATCCTTTCACTAATACTTATTTTATATTCATTTTACATCAGTACACGGTTTTTTGTAAGTTGAAAAAGCCTGGAACCGATGTATCAAGGTCCAGGCTAAGTGTTTTTAGTAAATTGAAGTTGTTTCAGGCGATACGTTTTCAAGAATTTCTTTTACGCGTGCCAAGAAACGTCCACAAACAAGGCCGTCCAGAACACGATGGTCAAGAGATAAACAAAGATTAACCATGTCTCGTGCACCAATCATGCCATTAATGATTACTGGGCGTTTGACGATGGACTCAATCTGAAGAATAGCAGCTTGTGGATGATTGATAATCCCCATCGACTGAACAGAACCAAATGATCCTGTATTGTTCACAGTGAATGTACCGCCTTGCATTTCATCCGATTTAAGCTTTCCAGTACGAACTTTACCAGCAAGGTCTTGAATATCTCTTCCAATTCCTTTTATCGTTTTCTCATCTGCATTCTTAATTACAGGAACATAAAGGGAATCTTCAGTTGCAACAGCAATTGAAATGTTAATGTCCTTTTTCTGAATGATTTTATCGCCAGCCCACATCGAATTCATCATTGGAAACTCTTTTAATGCTTGCGAAACGGCTTTGACGAAAAATGCGAAATACGTTAAATTAAAACCTTCATTTTGTTTGAACTCATTTTTCAATGAATCACGGTAATTCACAAGATTTGTTACATCGACTTCAATCATCATCCAAGCATGAGGTGCTTCGTGTTTCGATTTAAGCATGTTGCTCGCTATCGCACGACGAATTCCTGTAACCGGAATTTCGATGTCACCAGCCATAACTGGAATTGAAGCTTGTGGCTGAACTTGTGATTGAGTTTTAGCAGGAGCTGCCTGAGGTGCCGTTTCTGGAACCGCGACTTCAGCAGGTTCTGCTTGTGGAATGTTTCCACTTTCAATAATTGCTTGTAAATCTTTACGAGTAATGCGTCCTTCATGACCAGATCCTTCAACGAGCGACAAATCGATATTATTTTCTTGTGATAGTCGAAGAACTGCTGGAGAGTAACGACCTGCTGCTGCTCCTTTTTCACGTTTCGGTGCGGAAGCGGGTTTTACCGATTCTTCTGCCGGCATTTCTTTAGCGGGTTCTGCTTTTGTAGAAGCAGCCTCAACTTTTTCGGGAGATGATGCTTCTCCTTCTGTTTCAATTACACAAACAATTGCACCAACATCAAGGGTTTCCCCTTCTTTAGCAACGAGCTCTTTAATTATTCCTGCAAATGAAGAAGGTATTTCTGCTGTAACTTTATCTGTATTTACTTCAGCTAGCGAATCGTATTTTTCTACCTTATCGCCAACTTGTACAATCCATTTCTCGATTGTACCTTCAGTGACACTTTCTCCAAGTTGCGGCATTAATATATTTTCAATCGCCAATAAACTTACCTCCGTCTCCAAAATCAATTTCATTTCAGCCGATTACAACTTGCTGAGTGAAATTAGTATTCAGCTAATTCTCGAGCAGCTTTCTCAACTTTGTCTGGATTCATCATGAAAAACTTCTCCATTGTAGGTGCATATGGCATTGACGGAACATCAGGTCCCGCAATTCTTTTAATCGGTGCATCAAGATCAAATAAGCAGTTTTCTGCAATGATTGCCGCTACTTCACCCATGATGCTCCCTTCCATATTGTCTTCTGTTACAAGAAGAACTTTCCCTGTTTTTGATGCAGCTTCGATAATAGCTTCTTTATCAAGTGGATAAACAGTTCGAAGATCAAGTATATGTGTAGAAACACCGTCTTCTTCTAAACGTTCAGCAGCTTGGAGTGCAAAATGGACACAGAGTCCGTAAGTGATAATCGTAATATCATCACCCTCACGTTTTACATCGGCTTTACCGATCTCCAAAACGTAATCATCCGTAGGAACTTCTCCTTTAATCAAACGATACGCACGCTTATGCTCAAAAAACAGCACTGGATCATTATCACGTATCGCAGCTTTTAAAAGACCTTTAGCATCATAAGGTGTTGACGGTATGACAATTTTAAGACCAGGAGTACTTGCAAACATCGCTTCAACAGACTGTGAATGATAAAGTGCCCCGTGGACTCCTCCTCCGAATGGTGCACGAATCACGATTGGACAACTCCAATCATTATTTGAGCGATAACGAATTTTAGCTGCTTCAGATACGATTTGATTGACCGCCGGCATTATGAAATCAGCAAACTGCATTTCTGCTATTGGTCTGAGACCATACATAGCTGCACCAATACCAACACCCGCAATTGCCGACTCAGCAAGGGGTGCATCAATAACACGAGCTTCACCGAATTGGTCGTAAAGACCTTGTGTAGCTTTAAACACGCCGCCTTTAAGCCCAACATCTTCTCCGATAACAAACACGTTATCGTCGCGCTCCATTTCTTCTTTCATCGCAAGCGTGATTGAATCAATAAAAGACATTACTGCCATTATTCGTTCCCCCCTTGTTCAGCATACACATGTAAAAGTGCTGTCTCTGCATCTGCATACGGAGCTTTTTCAGCATAATCTGTCGCTTCGTTTACTTCTTTCATAATGCGATCTTCAATATCTTGCAATATTTCATCGTTTAATACACCGACTTCTTTTAAGTACGCGGCGAAAGTTACGTTCGGATCAAGCTTCTTCTCATTTTCAAGCTCTTCAGCGGATCTATATTGTCGATGATCGTCATCTGAAGAATGCGAAGTCAGTCGATAACAAATTGTTTCAACAAGACTTGGACCTTCCCCTCGTCTTGCGCGATCTGCCGCCTCTTTAACAACACGGTACACTTCTAGCGGATCTGTTCCATCAACAGTCACTCCAGGCATGCCATAACCTATAGCTCGATCGGAAACATTTTCACATGCCATCTGTTTTGCAATTGGAACAGAAATTGCATATTTATTATTTTCAACCATAATTACTGTAGGAAGTTTGTGAACACTTGCAAAGTTCATTCCTTCATGGAAATCTCCTTGATTGGATGAACCTTCACCTAGTGTTACAAATGTAATAAAATCTTCTTTCTTCATTTTCGCGGCAAGTGCAACACCAACTGCGTGAGGCAATTGCGTAGTTACGGGTGAAGAACCCGTAAGAATACGGTTTTTTCTCTGACCAAAATGTCCCGGCATTTGTCGTCCACCGGAATTGGGATCCTCAGCTTTTGCAAATGCAGAAAGCATAAGATCTCTTGTTGTCATACCGAAATGTAAAACAACCGCCATATCACGGTAATACGGAGCAATCCAGTCCTTATCTTTATCTAAAGCATACGCAGCTCCAGCTTGTGCTGCTTCTTGACCTTGACACGAAATTACGAACGGTATTTTCCCGGCGCGGTTAAGCAACCACATGCGCTCATCTATTCGACGTGCTCGGACCATTGTTTCAAAAATTGCTAATACGTCTTCATTTGTTAATCCAAGTTCTTCATGACGATTTTTTGCCATTCTCATACTCCCCCTTAAAAAGTTGCGAGTTGTTTACATATGGATTGCGATACCATCTACGGCTAATGCTGCTTCACCAATCACTTCTGAAAGAGAAGGATGTGGATGAATCGTACTTGCCACTTCCCACGGCGTTGCATCGAGTACCATCGCAAGACCTGCTTCTGAAATTAGATCCGTAACGTGTGAACCAATCATATGGACACCTAATATATCATTCGTATCTTTATCTGCAATGATTTTTACAAACCCATCTGAATTGCCGTTTACGAGCGCTTTACCAATTGCCATGAAAGGAAATTTCCCAACTTTTACAGAGTGACCTTGCTCTTTTGCTTGGGATTCTGTAAGTCCCACGCTAGAAGCTTCTGGACTTGAATAAATACAACGTGAAATTTTTGTATAATCGATTTTTTCATTTTTCAATCCAGCGATATGTTCAACAGCTGCTATTCCTTCATGTGAAGCGACATGTGCAAGTTGTAAACCGCCAATAACATCACCAATTGCATAAATATGATGTTCTTTAGTTTGATAAGTAGGCTTTGTTTTGATAAACCCATTTACTACTTCTATTTCGGTGTTCTCGATGCCAATTCCTTCTACATTCGCTTGACGTCCTATGGACACAAGCATTTTTTCTGCTGTAAACTCTTTCATCTCACCATTAATATCAGCTGAAATTGTTAAAGAGTCGTCATTTTGAATAAATGTTTCTGGAAGAACTTTCGCTCCTGTGACAAATGTTATACCTTTTTTCGAAAGAAGTTTTTTCATTTCTTTAGAAATATCTTCGTCCTCAGTTGGAATAATTCTTTCCGCATATTCAACCACAGTCACATCTACACCAAAGTCATTTAACATAGATGCCCACTCAATTCCAATCACACCTCCACCGACAATAAGCATCGACTTTGGCAGCGTTTTCATAGATAGTGCCCCGTCAGATGATAGTACATTCACTTCGTCAATCGTTAACCCAGGCAATGATTTCGGTCTGGAACCGGTTGCCACGATTAGTTGTTTTAAAATGAGCATTTCATTTTCGTCACCATTAGTCATTTCAACAGAAATCGTTCCTGGCATTGGAGAGAAAATAGACGGTCCAAGCATTCTACCAAGACCTTCAAATACATCAATCTTACCTTTCTTCATCAATGAAGTGACTCCTTGATGAAGCTGTGAGACAATCTTTTCCTTACGTGCCTGTACGCGTCCAAAATCAAGAACCACGTCACTCGTATTTACGCCGAAACTTTCTGCATGGTTTTTTGTAAGATCATATACCTCTGCACTTTTTAATAATGCTTTACTAGGAATACATCCTTTATGCAGACATGTACCACCTAATAGTTCTTTTTCAACAAGCGCTGTTTTCAAACCAAGCTGAGCCGCACGAATTGCAGCAACATAACCGCCTGTTCCTCCACCTAAGATTACAACATCATATTCTCTTCCCATTTATATGATCTCCTTCGTGACTATTCGTTAAAACGGATAGTTTTTAGCACACTCTTCACCAGTCAAGACACGAATGGCACCTTCCGCAAGGGCTTGCAATTCGTCTTCCCCGGGATAGACAATAATATCTGAAATCCAATCGACTTTAGATGAAATATATTCGATGAATTCTTCACCATACGCAAGTCCACCTGTTAGAATTATTGCATCTACTTTCCCACTGAGTACAGAAGCTGCACTTCCAATCTCTTTGGCAATTTGGTAAGCCATAGCTTTATAAATGAGTTCAGCTTCCTCATCACCATTTGCAATTCGTTTTTCAACAAGAACCGCGTCGTTCGTTCCTAGATAGCCAACGAGTCCGCCTTGTCCAACAAGTTGTTTCATCACTTCTTTTCGGTAATACTCACCAGAAAAACAGAGTTCTACTAAATCTCCACTTGGAACAGTACCAGCCCGCTCAGGACTGAATGGGCCATCTCCGTGAAGTCCATTATTAACATCAATGACTCTTCCGTTTCTATGCGCTCCTACCGTTATACCGCCGCCCATATGTGTAACAATAAGATTAAGTTCTTCGTATTTCACATTAATTTGCTTTGCGTAACGTCGAGCAACAGCTTTTTGATTGAGTGCATGAAATATTGACTTTCTGTTAATGAGCGACATACCTGAAATTCGAGCTAGCGGTTCAAGTTCATCAACAACTACAGGATCCACTATATAAGCGGGTATATTTAAACTAGTAGCGATTTCATTGGCAAGTATCCCACCCAAATTAGACGCGTGTTGACCTGAAAACCCGATTTTCAAATCCTCAAGCATTTGGTCATTGACAATATAAGTCCCTCCTGCAATTGGTCGTAATAATCCACCACGTCCACATACAGCATCTAGTTTAGATATACTCATTCCTTCTCTTTCAAGCGCTTCGAGAATTACGTTTTTTCTATATCCATATTGCTCAATAACAGAAGAATAACGTGCGATTTCATCGGATGAATGACGGATTGTATGTTCCATCAAAAGCCTATCACTATCAAAGACACCTATTTTAGTAGAAGTTGAACCAGGATTTATAGTAAGTACCCGGAATGTGTCTATGCCCACTTGAACTCACCTTCCATTACGATTAAGCTCACAAAATCATTGATCCTACCTTTTAAAGATAGGACCAAGAAAACTTAATTCGTGTCATTCTAACTATTATCTACCTGATATTATGCTTTTCTCATTTTGTAGGAACTGGCCACGCGACTTAGCAACTCGAGCAATTCGCTCTTCAGCAAGACGATCTGCTGCTAAATACGTAGGGATTTTATCTCTCTTGGAAATCGCGAAAATTTGTTCAATCGTTCCGTAAATTCCCTCTACACGTTTTAGTGCACGTTCGCGATTGTATCCAGCTAATTCGTCTGCTACGTTGATGACACCACCAGAATTTATAACATAGTCAGGTGCATAAACAATACCCATTTCATGGATTAAGTCGCCGTGGACTGTATCTTGCAATTGATTGTTTGCTGATCCTGCGATTACTTTTGCTTTGAATTGTGGAATTGTCGTATCGTTGATAATTGCACCTAAAGCACAAGGGGCAAAAATATCTGCATCTTGTGAATATATTTCATTAATATCTACGGCTTTTGCACCAAACTCTTCAACAGCACGCTGAACCGCTTCTTTGTTTATATCCGTAACAATGAGCTTTGCACCTTCTTCGTGCAAATGTCTACAAAGTGTATATGCTACGTTTCCAACACCTTGAACTGCTACTGTTTTACCTTCAAGTGAATCACTTCCAAAAGCTTCTTTGGCTGCGGCCTTCATCCCAATATAAATGCCGTATGCAGTTACTGGAGATGGGTTACCCGATGAACCAAATTCAGCAGATACACCCGTTACGTAATCGGTCTCTGAATGAATTAAATCCATATCTTCTTCAGTAGTGCCCACATCTTCTGCAGTAATATATCGACCATTCAATCCTTGAATATATCGACCGAATGCACGGAACAACTCTGGGTTCTTATCTGTTCTTGGATCTCCGATAATTACTGCTTTTCCACCACCAAGATTCAATCCTGCCGCTGCGTTTTTATAAGTCATCCCTCGTGCTAGACGAAGAGCGTCTTCAATAGCTTCGCTTTCACTCGCATATGTCCACATACGGGTACCCCCAAGTGCTGGTCCCAATGTTGTATCGTGAATTGCAATAATCGCTTTGAGTCCAGATGTTTGATCTTGACAGAAAACAAGTTGCTCGTAGTCATAAGTCTCCATATATTTGAAAATTTCCATTTAAAATCTTCCTCCTAATGTATGTACACTTTTTATTTTTTTATTTACTTGAAAGGATTGCAAGTGCAAGTGAATAGACCTTACTTTCGGCACTGTCTGCTCTAGATGTAAGAACAATTGGAGCCCTTGCACCTTGAATGATTCCACCAACTTTTGCATTTGCAAAATAGACAAGTGATTTGTATAAAATATTTCCTGCTTCGATGTTTGGTACAACAAGGATATCTGCTTTTCCAGCCGTTTCGCCTACAATACCTTTATGTAACGCCGCTTTTGGAGATATCGCATTGTCGAGAGCAAGTGGTCCATCTATTATACAACCTGCTATTTGTCCGCGTCGATTCATAACGACAAGTGATGCTGCATCGGTTGTGTGAATCATTGCAGGGTTCACAGTTTCAATTGCTGCGAGTGGTGCAACAATTGGTTCTAAAACACCACATGAATGAGCTGCAGCAACTGCGTTTCGAATAATTTGTGCTTTTGTTATTAAATCGGGTGAGATATTCATTGCTGCATCCGTTATGAAAAGCAGTCGATCATACCCCGATACTTCAAATGCTGCTACATGTGATAGAATATTACCTGTTCGCAAACCATATTCTTTGTTTAATACTTCTTTAAGGATAATTGATGTTGAAATATTCCCCTTCATAAGGACATCAGCTTTCCCTTTAGATACAGCTCGAACAGCGTTAGATGCTGCATCTGTAGTACTGCTTACATGTTGAATACTTACTTTTGGGTTATCTTTTAAAAGTGGAAACTGCTCTTCAATTAATACTTTAAGTTTGTGTTCATCATCAAATAGTAGAAAGGAAGCAAGATTTTTTTGAATTGCATAAACAACCGCTTCAAGTACATCCATATCTGCTGCAGATGCAACAGCTACAACAGTACTTTTATGGGAAGCCGCTTTCACTATAAGGGAATCAAGGGTCATCATCAATACATCCCTCCTTTTAATTGTGATTAAACAAGATTAAATTTCTCGAGTTTATAGTACAGTGAGCGTAGGGAAATTCCTAGTCTATTTGCGGTTAGTGACTTATTTCCATCATTTTCACGAAGGGCAGTTTCAAGAATTGTCTTTTCGTATTCATCCATTATTGAAGTTAGTGTACTTTTTTCATGGAGAAATGGATTTTCCTCACGTTGATTGCTTGATGTTAATGATTTCGTGACGTCCAAAAGTTCAAGCTGAACTTTTCCGGAATCCATGTAAATCATCGCACGACTCAATACACTTTCAAGTTCACGAATATTACCAGGCCAATTGTATTGCTGTAACCATTTTTGCGCTTCTTCTGTTATCTCTTCTACATTCATCCCAAATTGCTGATTGAGCTTAACGAGAAGATGATCAATAATTAATGGAATATCTGCCTTTCGAGAACGAAGTGGCGGAATTTGAATTGAAATTCGATTTAAAGCATAATACAATTCTTCGTCGAATTTACCTTCATGTAGAGCTTTTTCAAGATTTTTCGATGATGCTACTATAACTCGAACAGAGAGCTTAGTGGGTCGTTCACTTCCAGTGCTGTAAATTATTCCTTCTTGTATATAACGCAGTAATTTTCTTTGAACGGATAACGATAATTCATTCACTTCGTCAAGGAATAAAGTGCCGTTTTCAGCTTCTTTAAAAAGGCTTTGTTTCATATTTGCATTTTGAGAATCCCCATCAGTTTGACCAAATAATTCTGTTTCCAACGAAACAGGGTGGATTGTTGCACAGTTTAACCTAATGAATTTGTTGAATTTCCTGTCACTTCCGCTATGAATTGCATGTGCAAACAATTCTTTGCCGGTACCCGTTTCCCCTCTTAGTAAAACAGGTAAATTAGAAGTAGCGGCAAGTTTGGCTTGCTCAATCGAGATTTTTATTTCTGAAGATTGCCCGAAAATATCATCGAATGTATAGGTGGATTCTAACTTCCGAATAATCGTTCGAGCTCGATCAAGTTCTTTCATTAAACTTCTCATTTCGGTAATGTCGTGAATAACACCTACACTACCACGTAATTTACGGTCAACAATGATTGGGGCGACATTAACAATAACTTCACGGTTATTCTCACCTATCCTCATGTGGACTCCTCTAACTGGCTTACGCGTTTGCAATACTTTCATATGAATACTTTCACCTTCATTAATATCGGCAGTGGCGGGATGCCCAATTACTACATCTTCCGAGAACCCAGTTATACGTGTATATGCAGGGTTTACCATTATTCCGTAACCGTTTTCATCTACTACAGAGATGGCATCATCGCTTGAGTGAATGATAGCTTCAAGCATTGTTTTCACTTTTCTTAAATCTGTTATTTCCTCTGCCAACGCAACAACTTCAGTAATGTCTTTAAATACAGCAAATGCCCCAATTTTCTTCCCAGTGTGATCTGATAACGGATAACGTGAAGTAACAATCTTTATGCCATTACCTAGGATCAATTCTCTATTTAATTCGGATCTTCCAGAATCAAATACTCTTGGTAGTTTAGACAATGGTATAATTTCTGAGACAATTTTCCCGATAGCTTCTTCAATTGGGACCCCTGTCATCTTAGATGCACTTCTATTAAAGAAGTCAACGAGTCCGTTCTCACCAATTCCAATCATTCCTTCGTCAATTGAATCAAAAATCAATCGCTGTTTATGCATTTCCTCACGAATTCGCTTTATATATGATTCATTTTCTTGCAGTAAGCGAACAAGAAGATTTGCAACAGACCCTGGAATTAGGACAGTATGAGCAGGTTTTACATTCGTTATTTCAGTAAACACACTTTCGTTACCAGTAACGTCAAAAATGATATGTAATTCAGATGTAAGCTTAACCTTCCAATCAGGTCCATACTGAATTCCAAGTTCTTTGGCACGAAGTATTCCCGGTGCATGATCATCTGTATCTACAATTGCAGTAACATTCATAAACTCTAAGTTTTGGAATAGGTCCAGTAACAATAATCCACCTGAGCCCGCGCCGACAATAAGAACGTTTTGCAAGGATATTCAATCCCCTCTTTTACGACGTGCAATCTTTTGCAATTATATTTTCATCATACACGATTGCAGTCTTCTTGACAATAATTCTTCAGAGAGTAAAATTAAACAGTGTAAACAATAGGATACTTTGTTTTACTTATTAGTATGATTTAGACACCGTTTAACTGTTTGTAAGATTAAAGGAGTTGTTTTCTGTGGCACGTTTAGTGGCATTTATCATATTACTAATCCCAGGTGTAATGGCTGCGGGTGGAATAAAAATCATGAGAGACTCTTTATTTGGTCTATCTGTCTTTACTCCAGACCAACAAGAGGAATTGATATCCGCCACACCTTTATTACCAATATGGCTGCAATTCATGATTGGTCTTGTGATGTTTCTGGTAGGTTTAGGATTTTTCGCAGGATTTCTTTTACGACGAGATCGTAGAAAAGGACGAGTACAAGAAAGATTTGTTCAAAAGAAACGACCATGACACTTTACCGTCATGATCGTTTCTTTTTTATTATTAAATTTTCAGGATAATCTGTTATCCATCCATCGATAAATGCCGGCGGATCTATAACATATTTTTCGTTTCCCATTACACCATATATACGTATCATTTTTTGGGTTAAGCGAAGTTTAGTTACATACGGTTCAGTGAACAACCTTTTGGACAAATGAAAACTATCAGCACTCGTATATAGTTCAAGATTATCCCAATCCACACCCTTTTTTCGAACAAGAAAGGCTGTTTCAATTTCTGGGTTTACTTCTTTTACTTTTTCAAGTAAATGATAATGAAATGAAGAGATATGTACATTTTTTAATCCTGATATAATAGATATAATTTCTTCTAGGAATGCGGGTCGTTCCGAAACAGTTTCTTTTAATTCGACATTTAAACCCATTTCCTTCACTTCACAAAATGATGCAACCTCATATAATGACGGGATTCTGTGGCCACATACAATACGTAGATATTTGCGGCCAATGCGTATTTTTTTAATTTCTGCGTACGTCATAGATGATACTTGTTTGTGAACCCCAGCCACTCTTGTAAGGTCCAAATCATGAATGACTACTGGTACACCATCTTCTGTTAATTGAACGTCCAGTTCAATCCCATGAGCACCCTGAGAGAACGCTTCCATAAACGCACTCATTGTATTTTCGAAATAACGACCTGATGCTCCTCGATGTGCAAATACAGAAGGCTTATACATTTAATACACCATCAACCATTTTAAATACACCTTTAGTTTGAGTGTGCAACACAGCCGAGCTTTTACCAATTTGAATGATTGTACCTGGATGTGCTTCTAGCGTTACTTCAATTTTTGCAGCAACAGCACTTTTAATTTCATTTAGCAAGATTTGGATTTCTTTGTCGAGTATTAACATTTGTTCCCTATTTGCATCTACAGTTGCATGCATTTTCACATAAGCTTCTTTCTGATCTGCAGATAAATCACCCTGTATCTCTTCGTAGCTCGCTAGAGGACCTTCTAATTTTCCAATAAATTGTTGTCGTTCTTTTAAATCTTGAGCCATTACTTGAATTTCTTTATAAAGTGCGTCTTTATCGATTCCTTGAGCATGTAATATAGTTGTACGTTCATGATTGTTTCCTACAATTGCTGTTTCAATACTATATAATGCTTCTATTTTGCCACCAATTATTTTACCTTTGTATTTATCTACAAAAACATGATCCGCTATTATTTCTGAGCCAAATAAATAAAGACCTACATGAACTTCTTTTGCATATATTTTACAATTATTGGCATGTTTTATAAAAATCGCACCTTGTGCTTCAACAATCATCGTACCTCCGCCAAAGACACCCCCCTTTACAAAAACATCTCCTTCAGAAGATTGGATAAGTTTCGCATTTGTTACCCCTTCATTACCTTCTATCGAAATATCACCTGTCGCAGTTACCGTATACCCCGCAAGCACAGTACCAATAATTGTAATCGCTCCATCAAAATTAATAGCTCCAGTTTCAGGTCCTACGTCACCATTAATTTTCAAATGTTTACCGACACTTACAATCCCATCTTGATATTCAAGGGCCCCACCATGTGCCGCTCGAATAATAACTTTATCAGCTTCCTTATCTTCAATAATGGATTTACGATCATAACGTATAATATCATCATTTCCCCGGGTAGCCTTGACAACATTTCCAAAGACATCCATTCCATCAATTCCTTCTTGTGGGAGTAATTTCTCCCCCAACCAGTCCCCCTCATTAATCGGGAAAACAAAGTTCATTTCATAGAGATTTGCTGATCCATCTTCTCGAATAACAGGCTTTCGTTCCGGTGGATCAATGTATGTAATTATTGCGTTTGCACCTTTTTCCGGTTCAATACCCACAGCTGCAATGATTGGAACACCACTAGATATCTTTTTAGTGGTCCAGTCTACTTTGCCGAAAATGACACCTGCCTTGTGTAGTACTCTATCTGCTTCAAGTAAAATTGTATTAAAATCTTCATTTAGTTCTTTTGTTGTAGCATGAATAATGATTTGAACTTCCATATTATTCTTTGATATTTCAATGTCAATAAGAGGTAACCAACTTCCAATTACATTTTCTTCACCTAACGCATTAAGTGCTGACCGTAGACTTTGGAAGGAATTAATTTTTAAACGGGGAAAGTCCCGTGTTATTGTGTCAAACGATTTTAGTGGAAATCCATTTTTTTTTGTAACGAGTAAAACTTCTTTATCTTTAACATAAAGTTTGAAGAATTCATTTTCTGTTAACACAAATTGCTCACCTCTCCTTTACTTATTCATTATAAACTATTTAAATTAATATAGTAGAATATTTTGAATGCAAAAAAAAGATAAGCCAACTTAGAAGAAATAGTACCTTCTTTTGCCAGCTTACATTACTCAGTTATATACACAATTCAACTTGCCATATGTTCAAGTCGGATTTTATCAGCAATCATTGCAATGAATTCTGAATTTGTCGGTTTACTTTTAAGGTGATGAACAGTATACCCAAACATCTTTGAAATAACTTCATAATTCCCTCGATTCCATGCTACTTCAATTGCATGTCGAATGGCCCGTTCTACTCTCGAGGCTGTTGTATTATATTTTGTTGCAATATCAGGATATAATATTTTTGTCACCGAACCTAATAATTCAACATCTGAGTAAACCATTTGTATTGCTTCTCGTAAAAATGCATAACCTTTAATATGTGCGGGAACGCCAATTTCCTTAATAATAGACGTTATTGTCATATCAAGTACTTTTTGACTTACGGTACCTTGAGTTTGGCCTCCACCTGGTTGTGAAACTGGTATTGTAGCCTTTCGCGTACCTGCAACTTGGAATATTTGGTTGGCAAGCTGTTCAAATTCAAATGGTTTCAGCATAAAGTAAGAAGCACCTAAACTTGCTGCATGCGTCATCACATCTTCTTGTCCAAAGGCAGTGAGCATAATGATATGCAAATTTGCATGTTCCGACTTTTCTTTAAGAGTTTCCAGTACCGCTATGCCGTCAAGATGAGGCATAATAATATCGAGTAATAAGACATCGGGAGTTTGTTCTTCAAGCATGCTTAAACAAACCTTCCCATTATGTGCTGTCCATATGATTTCTATTTCTGGATGCTTCTCAAAATAAGTTACCATTGTTTTCACAAGTTCTTTATTATCATCCGCAATCGCAATCTTCAACATTTCCATACTCATTCCCCCTTAATATCTTGTAGCAATTATATTTACAACCCGTAATCGTCAGAAGATCGCGGTAATGTCTTTGTTAATAGAAAATTTTCGACATTCTATGTGAAATCCCTTTATTTTTAATAAAAATGAATCTTTTGACGTATGGTTTCATCAATATTCGACGAAATTTTTAAAAATCCAGCTTTCTCCAAAAAAAGAACCAGCCCAATTTTTGGGCTGGAACATTCCTTTTATTGTTCGCCGGTTCGCATTGTCGAAAGAAAAAGTGCTGCACCTTTTTCCGGCTCATCGACGAACATATGTGTCACAGCTCCTGCAAACTTCCCATTTTGAATAACCGGGCTTCCGCTCATTCCTTGTAAAATTCCACCAGTTGTTTCAAGAAGTTTTGTATCGGTAAGCGTAAAATGGAACTGATCTTTTTCAACATTGGTAATTTGAATTGAAAAAGATTCAACTTCCGTTCCTTTGACAGTCGTATAAATTTCAGCTTCCCCTTCTTTAACGGTTGACGGTTGCATAATCTCGAGTGGTTCAGCCAACACTTGTTTATAGGCTTTGTTCCAAGTTCCAAAAATGCCATAAACACCGTTTTTCTTTATCGACCCAAGAATGTGTTCATCTTTAACGATTGATGAAATTTTATAACCAGGATTACCGGGCATACTTTTTCTAATTTGTCCGATTTTAGAAAGATAAATTGAACCATCCGTAAAAGAAGGTGGTGAATTAAATGCACTGTCTATAATTTGGTGCCCTAGAGCTCCGTATGTTCCTTTTTCAGGATCCACATACGTTAAGGTTCCCGTCCCTTCCGTTCTGTCTTTTAGGAATGGAAGAAGACGTTTCACGGCCTCGCTACTTGACTGAATTTGAACAATTTCTACATCCCTCAAAATTTGCATTGATATTTTTTGCAAATTATGAGTATTGGATACCGACTTTTCAAAACCTTCCAACTTCTGGATTGAGACATTGTCCACTTTTTCAATCAAATCGCCTGCTTTCAACCAAACGTCTTTCTCAAGCATGACATCATTTGTTACAAACACGCCTGATAAATCCATTTTAATGCCAATTGAATGTCCCATTGGAATGAGAAGTTTTTCGTTTGCTAAGACAAACCCAGCATTAATCGGTAATAACAGCAAGACTAAAGATAATGAAAAAAGCAACTTCAGTTGTCTACTCCATCCCATATTTCACCTCCCCGTGGAAAGATACTATTGGTATGTCCGTTCTGGGGAATGTTATGAAAGGGTAAATAAAGCAAAAAATAAAGCAAAAAATGCGTATACATTGTATACGCATACAAATTATTTGAATGACTTTTTTCGTTCAGCAGCAAGCGATAGTAGTTCTTCTGCATGTTTTAGTGTGAGTGGTGTAGTTTCAGCACCAGAGAGCATTCTAGATAATTCTACTGTACGATCAGAAGCGATTACATCATGAATTTCAGTTCGAGTTCGTTTGTCTTTGACTTCTTTTTTTATTAAATAATGATGATCAGCCATTGCTGCAACTTGTGGAAGATGTGAAATACAAAGCACTTGTGAATGAAAGGCCACCATGGCAATTTTTTCTGCAATTGCTTGAGCAACTCTTCCGCTTACGCCTGTATCGACTTCATCAAAAATAATAGAAGTGATTCCTTGATGTTTTGAAAAAATCGTTTTAAGTGCAAGCATCAAACGTGAAATCTCACCACCTGAAGCAATTTTAACGAGTGGCTTCAAAGGTTCACCGATATTTGTAGAAATATGAAATGCAACATTATCGTTACCGTTTGCATCAAAACCATTTCCTGACTTTTGTTCGATGGATACTTTAAAAGAAGCATTATTCATATGTAATTGAGCAAGTTGTTCCATAATTGCCGCCTCTAAAGAACTAGAAGCCTCTTTTCGAATAATCGATAATTCTTCTGCCTCAATTTCAAGATCTTTAAGCAAATGATTCATTTTTTCTTGATCTGCAAATAATCTCTCATCACGATTCATGAGCTCGTCAAGATTATCCGAAATTTTATCACGATAAATCAAAATATCTTCAATCGTCTGTCCATATTTACGTTTTAAAGTGATCAGTTGTGCAATTCGACTTTCTACAATCTCCAGTCGAACGGGATCAAATTCCAAAGCATCAAGTTCTTTTCTAATTTCAGATGCAGTATCCTGTAAAGAATAAAAACTCGTCGCAATCGATTCATACTGATTTTTAAAATCTTTATCTACATCTGCAGCATCTTCCATATCATTCATTGCCATTCCTACCCAATCAAGAGCGCGTGAATCGCCACTTATCGATTCATAGGCAGTATTCAATCTTTCAAAAAGTCGTCCATAGTTTTGTAGTTTACGTTTTTCTTCATCAAGTCCAGCTTCTTCTCCAATTTCAAGAGAAGCGGCATCAATTTCTTTTAATTGAAATGAGTATAAGTCTATTCTTTGAGCAATTTGTTGTTCATTTTCATCAGCAGTTTCAAGTTTTCTTTTTAATTTTTTATATTTCGCATACAGTTCGGAATAACTTGCAAAAGCATCCACTAATTTCTTACCCGCGAATTGATCAAGTAAATGAATATGTCTGCTTTCATGCATCAGTTCTTGATTTTCGTGTTGGCCGTGGATGTCAATAATTTGAGAACTTATTTCACGCAATAAAGCAATTGTCACAAGTTTTCCATTTACTCGGCAAACACTTTTCCCGTTAGTACTTAAGTCTCTTCTTAATATTACGATTCCATCATCAATTTCTATCCCAAACTCAATAAGTTTAGCCAAAACAGGATGCTCGGGATTTTCAATGATAAACTGACCTTGCAATTCAGCTTTTTTTGAGCCGTGCCTTATGAATCCAGCAGATCCTCTTCCGCCGGAAAGTAATTGCACTGCATCTATGATAATTGATTTACCCGCACCGGTTTCTCCGGTTAGCACAGTTAATCCACCCTCGAATGTTACTTCCAAGCTTTCAATAATCGCAAAGTTTTTAATAGAGATTTCACTTAACAACAGCCATCACCTCTCTCATAGCATCGCAAGTAGTTTTTCTTTCACATCATCAATAAGTTCTTCATCCCTACATATAAGAAGACATGTATCGTCGCCACAAATCGTTCCTAGTACTTCATCCCAATGAAGGTGATCAAGAAGAGAACCTATCGCTTGTGCATTGCCTGGTAATGTCTTTAATACAAGGAAATGTCCTGCTCCGTCAATGCTGATAAAGGCATCATTCATTGCTCGACTCAATTTCTCTTCAGTATTGTGTGAATGTACTTGAGGCAAGCTATACTTATATCTACCATCTTGTAATGGAACTTTAATAAGATGCATTTCCTTAATATCGCGCGAAACGGTAGCTTGAGTAACATCGACGCCCGCATTTTTCAAACTATCAACAAGCTGGTCCTGTGTTTCAATTTCATAATTTGAGATGATGTCGCGAATTCGTATATGCCTATGTCCTTTATTCAATATCATCACTCCAAACCTTTATTATTATGAAGTCTTAAGCTCAATCTGGTCTTAATAATTCAGATATTAAAAAACGCGCAATGGATGCGCGCTATTGTAATTCCTTGTAAGCCTCATGGATGAGTGATTCAAACTCTTCATCTGTAAATAGATTTTCGGGTATTTTTTCAGCAGTAAGATGAAATAAAAACTCAATGTTACCTTCTCCGCCAGTTACTGGGGAAAATGATGCACCACGAAGACTAAATCCCTCGTTAAATGAAGCATCAGAAATTCTTTTTAGAACTTCAAAATGAGTTGCATATTCCCTCACAATACCTTTTTTACCTACTTTCCCTCTACCTGCTTCAAACTGTGGTTTGACAAGCGCAATCACATCTCCGCCTTCACTAATAATTTGCTTAAGAGCAGGCAAGATTAGACGGAGTGATATAAAGGATACATCAATTGTTGCAAATTGCGGTTGACCCTTAGTGAATAAGTCGAGTGTAGCATGCCTAAAATTGGTTCGTTCCATTACGGATACACGTGGGTCTTGTCTAATTTTCCATGCCAATTGATTGTACCCTACATCTAGAGCGTAACAATGTGCGGCACCTTCTTGAAGTGCGCAGTCTGTAAATCCTCCTGTTGAAGAACCAATATCTAGAACAATTTTGTCTTTAACATCAACATCGAAAACTGCTAAGGCTTTCTCTAATTTCAATCCACCGCGACTCACATATTTCAGAGGATTCCCTTTTACGATTAATGGTGCATCCGCCAAAATTTTCTCTCCCGGCTTGTCCAGTCTTGTTTCAGCGGAAAAAACAATCCCCGCCATAATTGAACGCTTTGCTTGTTCTCTAGTTTCAATTAGACCTCTTTCAACAAGAAGGACGTCGACTCGCTCTTTTCGTGGACTAGCTGTCATGCATTTTCTCCTTCAAGAACTTTATTTAATAGTATTGATTGTACTTTCTTAACAACGCCTTCTGATGTCATCCCTATTTCATCAAGTAATTCATTGACGCTACCATGCTCAATGAAGTGATCAGGAATTCCCATTCGGTCGATTCGCGCAGTTCGATATGATTGGTCATGTGCATATTCAATGACTGCACTTCCAAATCCGCCAGCAAGAACAGCTTCTTCAACTGTAATTATAGGCATTTCCATTGAAAAAAGATAATCCAGCATTGCCGAATCTAAAGGTTTAATAAAACGTGCGTTAACGACCTGAGCAGAAATCCCTTTTGTCTCAAGATCTATTGCTGCTTCAAGTGCCATTGGGATTGTTGTACCAAAAGCTAATATCGCCACGTCAGTGCCTGCACGAAGGACTTCCCAAGTCCCAATTGGAATTGGCCTTAGTACCTCGTCCATTGGAATACCTATTCCATTACCACGGGGATAGCGCATTACAATTGGTCCATCATTATATTCAATAGCTGTTTTAACCATATGTTGTCCTTCATTCTCATCTTTAGGCATCATTATGACAAGATTCGGCATATGTCTAAGGAACGCGATATCAAAAACACCTTGATGTGTCTCTCCATCTGCGCCCACCAAACCTGCACGATCAACACCAATAAATACATTCAAGTTCTGTCTAGCGATATCATGAAGTACTTGATCATAAGCGCGTTGAAGGAATGTTGAATAGATCGCAAGAAATGGCTTCATACCTTGGGTAGCTAATCCAGCTGCCATTGTAGCTGCGTGTTGTTCAGCAATACCTACATCAAAGAAGCGATCTGGAAATTCGGTTGCAAAAGATTCTAATTTGGAGCCAACAGGCATCGCTGGTGTAATTGCCACAATTCGTCGGTCATCCCGTGCTAAATCCCTAACAGTTTCCGCAACGAGTCCGCTCCAAGATGGTGCAATGGAGGAAGACTTAACAAAATCACCATTATACGTCTTATAGGGCCCGGTTCCATGCCAAGTTCCAATCTTATCTTCTTCAGCAGGTCGATACCCTTTGCCTTTTTTCGTAATTACATGCAAGAGAACAGGACCGTCCATTTTCTTTGCATATTGAAAGTTCCGTTCTAATTCTACTAAATCATGTCCATCAACAGGTCCTAAATAAGTAAATCCAAGTTCTTCAAAAAACACACCTGAAACGAGAAGATATTTTAAGCTATCTTTAACACGTTCAGCTGCAGATGCCAGTTTTCCACCAACTGCTGGAATTTTCTTTAATATATATTCCAATTCTTCCTTAGCAGATGTGTACTTACCTGCAGTACGTAGCTTTCCTAAAATCGCATGAAGTGCACCAACATTCGGAGCAATCGACATCTCATTATCATTAAGGACTACAATCATATCTGTTTTCGCATGGCCTATATGGTTTAATGCTTCTAAAGCCATCCCACCTGTAAGCGCACCATCACCTATAATCGGTATTACATAATTTTTCTCACCTTTAATATCACGTGCGGCTGCCATACCCATAGCTCCGGAAAGGGATGTAGAACTATGTCCTGTTTCCCATACATCATGAATACTCTCGTTCATTTTAGGAAATCCACATAATCCCTTGAACTGTCTTAGTGTATCAAAATCAGATGCACGACCCGTTAAGATCTTATGAACATATGCTTGATGACCGACATCCCACAGGAATTTATCATTAGGACTATCGAACATTTTATGGAGCGTGATTGTTAGTTCGACAACTCCGAGATTTGGTCCGATGTGACCCCCAGTTACAGATAATTTCTCGATAAGAAAAGTCCTAATTTCCTCAGCAAGTTCTAGCATCTGTTCTTTATTGAGCTTTTTTAAAAAAGCTGGACTCGTTATTTCGGTTAGATCCATTGTTATCACACACCTTTACTAATTAATCTGATACATTTCATTATATCAAGAAGGTTGACTAGTACAAGGGAATGTCCCTTATATGGACTTGTTTAATATCTACGTTCTACAATATAATCAGCCAAGTGACCAAGAAGCGACTCGTCGTTATTTAGAAATTCTAGAGATTCCCTCGCAATACGATGATGTTCACCTAAGCGTTCTTTAGCTTTTTCTAAACCAAGTAGTGCTGGGTATGTCATTTTTTCACTTGTTTCATCACTACCTGCAGTTTTTCCAAGTTCCTCTGTAGAAGCAGTTACGTCTAGAATGTCGTCTTGAATTTGAAAAGCCAAACCAATATTTTTTGCATAAATCATTAATCTTTCTTTATCCTCAATTGGAATAGTAGCTAGAACCGCTCCAGCTTCTACACAAAAAGATAAAAGTGCACCCGTTTTATTTATATGAACATTCTCTAATTCAATTAACGAGAGTTGTTTTCTCTCGCCCTCAATATCAAGTATTTGTCCGCCAACCATACCCTCTGCCCCAGAAGCTTTCGATAATAGACCAATAAGTTCTATTGCTAATTGTGGAGGCGTATCTGTAAGTTTTGTTAATAGTTCGAAAGCTAGTGCTTGTAATCCGTCACCTGCAAGTATGGCGACCGCTTCACCGTATACTTTATGATTGGTTAAGCTGCCTCGCCTAAAATCATCATCATCCATAGATGGTAAATCATCATGAATTAATGAATACGTATGAATGAGTTCAACAGCACACGCAACTTTCAATGCATCACTACAATTCACTTTAAGGTCTTCTAAAGTTGCAAGAACGAGTAGAGGACGAATTCTTTTTCCACCCGCATTTATTGAATAAGCCATGGATGACTTTAACGATTCAGGTGCATCCAATTCAGACATTATTTGACTCAGACTTTCTTCAATGATCACTTTATGTTCATCTATAAAGCTTTGTAGTTTATCATGCATCGTTTTCTGCACCTTGTATTGGATTGAATGGTTCCTTATTTCCATCTGCATCAATAACGGAAATCAATTGTTTTTCTGCATCTTGTAATTTCCCATGACAAAGAGCAGATAATTCCATTCCTTTTTTATAAAGTGTAATTGCATCTTCAAGTGGAACATCGCCCGTCTCAAGTTTCTGGACAACTTCTTCTAATTTTAACATTGCTTCTTCAAAGCGGATTGGCTCGTTATCCATTAGGTTTCCTCCTTGTCATTTGTTTGTAAAGACTTCACTACCGCATCCACTGTTCCATCTCGCAATCGAATCTCAACTTCCGATCCAACCGACAGAGAATTAATGGAGTTTGCGACATTGCCTTCTTTATAAATAATTGAATATCCACGTTCCATTACATTTAGCGGATTAAGTGCTTTTAACATACGTACAGAAGTAGTAAAACGATCTGTTCGCGTACGTAAATCATGATGAACATTTCGTGTTAATCTTTCTGTTAATATGTTTACATTTCTAGTCTCATCTTTGACACGTTGAAGTGGTGAATAAGAAGTAAGCATTCCAGAAAGTCTAGAGAGCTGAATCGCTCTTCTCCCAGTAATATCATTAGTCCCTCTCATAAGTCTTCCTTCGAGTCCTAAAAGTCTCTCTGTGAATGGACGATATAGTCGTTCTGGGAACTGCAAAGGGTAAGATGATTGTAAGCTTTCCAGACGTTTCCGTTCACTTTTAATTTTATTGGAAGTAAATCTAAATATTGCACGTTTCCGATCCAAAACTCTTTCGAATAACTCATCACGTGCAGGAACTGCTAATTCTGCTGCTGCAGTTGGCGTCGGCGCCCTTCGATCTGCGACAAAATCAGCGATTGTCGTATCCGTTTCATGTCCCACCGCACTTATTACAGGAATACGACATGAAAAAATAGCTCTAGCAACAGATTCTTCATTGAATGCCCATAAATCTTCTATAGAACCTCCACCCCTACCAACAATAAGTACATCTATAGAACCTAGTTTATCCGCCTGTTCAATAGATCGCACAATTGAAGGGGCTGCATGCACACCTTGTACAATGGCAGGAAATAAAATGATTTCAGAAAGTGGAAATCGTCTTTCGATGGTAGTACAAATATCCCGAATGGCCGCACCTGTTTGAGCTGTTACCACACCTATTGTTTTTGGAAAGGGAGGAAGAGGGCGCTTCCAACGCTCATCAAAAAGCCCTTCTTTACCTAGGCTTTCCTTTAATTGTTCAAAGGCCAAATACAATGCACCGATACCATCAGGTTCCATCGTTTGAACATATAATTGATATTGACCACTTGCTTCGTATATCGTGACATCACCAGTTAGGAGTACATTCATTCCATTTTCTGGTTTGAATTTCAATTTGGATGCATTCGCACGAAACATTGCAGACTGAATTCTGCTGAACTCATCCTTTAACGTAAAATAAATATGTCCGCTTGGATGATTGTTCACATTCGACAATTCTCCTTTGACATACACATTACGTAAATGAGGATCTGCATCAAATTTCCGCTTTACATATTTCGTTAATGCTTGTACTGATAAGTATGGGTTTCCGGCCACAAATTCCGCCTCCAAGTCCCGTTTATAGAAACGTTGAAACACATTACATCAAACTAAAGATTACTCACAACAATTTCCAGATTTAAATGCCGTCTCTGCACTATGAAGTGTGTTCTTCAGGAGCATTGTAATGGTCATAGGACCTACTCCGCCTGGAACGGGAGTAATGGCCGAAGCAATATTTTTCACTTCGTCAAAGTCCACATCACCGCATAATTTCCCATTTTCGTCTCTGTTCATCCCAACATCAATTACAACAGCACCCTCTTTAACATGCTCAGCACCAATGAATTTTGTTTGACCCATTGCAACGATTAAAATATCTGCTTGTTTAGTAAATGATGCTAAATCCTTTGTTTTAGAATGACAGTACGTAACCGTCGCATCGCGTTGTAATAACAGTTGACCCATCGGTTTTCCTACAATATTACTACGGCCAACTATAACCGCATGCTGACCAGAAATGGGAGTGTTTGTTCGTTCAAGTAATTTAATAATTCCATAGGGCGTGCATGATAGATAAGATCGTTGACCAATGATCATTTTACCTACATTTATCGGATGAAATCCATCGACATCTTTATCCGGGTCAATTGCCTGAATAACAAGGTTTTCATCAATATGGTTTGGCAATGGTAGTTGAACAAGAATACCGTGAATTGTTTGATCGAGATTCAACTTATTAATCTGTTCAAGTAACTCATCCTCTGATACAGATACAGGCAATCGAACCAGTTCCGATTTCATTCCTGCGGCAACACTTGATTTCTCTTTATTTCTAACGTATGTATGGGAAGCTTGGTTGTCACCTACTAAAATAACTGCCAACCCTGGTACACAGCCACCCTCTTTAAGCTTTAGTACGCGTTCTTTAATTTCTTCTCTAATTTCGTTACCTATAGAAGTTCCGCTAATTAATTTCGCATTCATTTCAAGTCCTCCAAACAGATTTGCTTATTTTTTTGTAAGTTTTGATAACACACCATTAACAAATCGCCCTGATTTTTCATCACCAAATGTTTTGCATAATTCAATTGCTTCGTTCAAAACAACTCTATCCGGTACATCTTCATTGTAAAGAAGTTCAAAAACAGCCAGTCTAAGAACTGTACGTTCGATTTTCGGCAAACGGTCTAATGACCAATTTTCCAAACTTCCCGTTAGAGTGTTGTCGATTGCTTCTTGGTTTTGTACTGTTCCCCGTACCAGCAATTCGTAAAAAGAGTTTGTTGGTTCTTCTGTTATATAAGTAATAGCCTCGTCAACAGATAGTTCTGTATTTTCCAGTTGAAAAAGTGTTTGAATTGCCTTTTCACGTGCTTCTCTTCGTTTCATTTGTATTCTCCTCCACTAACGTATCTCTAAGGCATTATCATAGCATATTTAAGTTGAAAAGCATCATCCGATGGGACGATGCTTTCAGATTATAAAGTCTCTGTATCTAAATCGTACTGAATTCCAGTAATATGAACATTGACTTCTTTTGTCTCAAGTGAAGTCATGTGAAATATGGCGTGTCGAGCCTGTTTCTGAATCTCAAACGCCACTTCAGGTATAGAATACCCAAATTCAACAACACAGTATACATCGACAGTAAGGCCAGCCTCTGACCATTCTGTACGCACACCTTTACCATGCATTACTTTACCCAACTTTTCAGCAACACCAGAGGCGAAGCTTCCAGTAGTGTTCGCGACACCTTTTACTTCCATTGTTGCAATCCCAATAATTACTTCTAAAACTTCAGGAGCAAGTTGAACACGTCCAAGCGCCTCATTACTGGATGGAGCGGTTCCAACGAACGAAGGCATTGTTTTATCAGCCATCTTTATTCTCCTCCTCTGGACCATTATTTTCAGTCCATTATTTTCAGTCCATTATTGTATACTTTTCTAGAAAGTTAGTATCAAAATCTCCGGATTTAAATACTTCGTGATCCATTAAATTTGCATGAAATGGTATCGTAGTTTCAATACCTTCAATAATAAATTCATCAAGCGCTCGCTTCATTCTTGCTACAGCCTCTTGACGCGTATCTGCATGCACTATTAGTTTCGCAACCATTGAATCATAAAATGGTGGAATTGTGTAGCCCGTATACATCGCAGAGTCAATCCGAACACCAAAACCACCTGGTGGCATATACATTGTTACAGTTCCCGGTGAAGGCATGAAATTCTTAGACGGATTTTCCGCATTAATACGGCACTCAATGGACCAGCCATTCATTTTTATATCTTTTTGTTTGTATGCAAGTTTTTCCCCGGAAGCGATTTTCAACTGCTGTTTGATTAAATCAATACCGGTTATCATTTCAGTGATTGTATGTTCAACTTGAATTCGAGTATTCATTTCCATGAAATAGAATTTTTGATTGATATGATCAAAAATAAACTCTACAGTACCCGCACCGCGGTAATTAACAGCTTCAGCTGCTTTAACTGCAGCGTCCCCCATCTCTTTCCTAAGCTCAGATGTAAGCGCAGGAGACGGGCTTTCTTCCACAAGTTTTTGCATTCTACGTTGGATAGAACAATCACGTTCGCCTAAGTGAATCGTGTTGCCAAATTTATCAGCTAATATTTGAATTTCAACATGACGGAAAACTTCAATGTATTTTTCAATGTAAACACCTGGATTACCAAAAGCTGCTGCTGCTTCTTTTTGAGTCATTTTAAGTCCATTGATGAGCTCATTTTTATCACGGGCTACACGAATGCCCTTTCCGCCACCTCCAGCTGTTGCTTTAATAATAACTGGAAAACCTATTTCCTTAGCGATTTCAAGTGCTTCCTCTTCATCCCCTACAATCCCAGTAGAACCCGGAACAATTGGAACACCTGCTTTTCGCATAGTTTCGCGTGCTACATCCTTTGTCCCCATGCGCGATATAGCATCTGAAGTAGGTCCGATGAATTCGATATTGCACTCTTCGCAGAGCTCCGCAAAACTTGCATTTTCTGCAAGAAATCCATATCCAGGATGAATACCATCGCAATCTGTTAGATTCGCAACACTAATAATATTAGAGAAGTTAAGGTAACTATCTTTTGAAGGACTTGGCCCGATGCAGTATGCTTCATCTGCAAGTTCAACATGGAGCGCATCACGGTCCGGTTCTGAATACACAGCAACCGTTTGGATTCCAAGTTCTTTACATGCTCGAATAATTCGCACCGCAATTTCACCGCGATTTGCAATTAAAACTTTCTTCATTTGTCTCTCTCCTTTCAATTCGATCTAACTAGGAAGAGAGGTTGTCCAAATTCAACTAACTGTCCATCCTTTACGAGGACCTCAACGATTTCCCCTGAAACTTCCGCCTCAATCTCATTAAATAATTTCATCGCTTCAACTATACAGACTATAGATTCAGCCTTCACCTTATCGCCAGGTTGCACATATGCATCTGCTTCAGGTGATGCTGATGCATAAAATGTACCAACCATCGGTGAAGTAATCGGGTGTAATGATGCATCAACCTCGTTCGAAGGTTCAACTGAGGTGTTCGTAACAGTTTCTTGCTGTTGTGGAAGAGTTGTCATCTGTGGCTGAGCTGTTTCATTTACAGGTATTGCCTGTTGTGAAACTGGAGATGACTCCACCAATGGTGCCTGCACAAATTTACCACCATTCCCTTTTTTCAAAACAATCTTTGTTCCTTCAGATTCGAAGGTAAATTTCTCAATTGAAGATTGATCAATTAATTTAATTATTTCTCTGATTTCTTGTATTTTTAACATGATCGATTCTCCTGACTACAATATTAGTGAGTTCTATTCTATATTAGTCGTTTTCATCACAATTTGAAATAGATAACGCCGATTTATTGAATAAATCGGTATAAAACAGAAAAAAGACCCTTAAAAGGGCCTTCTTTTCCTTCAAGAGCCAGTTTCAAACTTCACCGATACATTGCGGGCATCTTCCCAACTTGTCATTACCAGATGAGTTATTTCCTCCGCTTGTTTTGCCGATTGACCATCTAGCGTTAAAACCTTAACATTTACTCCTTCTGAATCTGTTTTCACAAAGGCATCTAAATAGCCAAGTGCTATAATCTGCATTTCCATTAAAGCTTCAACCGAATTTCGTTTCGTTATTTCAGCCATTTCATCAAAAGCTTCATTTTTCTCAATCGCTGTATAATCAGCCGAAGTTACTTTCATCGTAAGCTGTTCAATTAAGTGGCTGCGTTCATTACTTACCGTCATGCGCATGTCCTCATATAAATAACTTTCAGCAAAAACAGGTGTTTGTTTATCAGTACCGTCGACTTTATCCACTACAGCATCTGGAGTTGGTGCTTTATCTCCAAAAAGAGCGAGTCCATCAAAAGGCATTTTTGAATTGTCATTTGCAATATAGAAAATTGAGACTACCGCAACTAAACTTAATAACGTTAGAAACCATACTGTTCTTTTATTCGCTTTCATCCGTTTTCCCCCTTTTTTTCATTTCGGCAATTACAATTCGGTGTTCTGGTAACTGGAGGACGGTTGACAGGATTTTCAGTAATTCCCTTTTAATCCTGGGGTCTTCCGCACCTTCTACAATAGCAAGTACGCCTTGTAAACCATGTTCTTTTTTTGCTGATGTGTTTGAAAGTGAGAAATAGTCGGTTAGTGGACTTATCTGTTCACCATTTTCATAATGGAAATACATTACAACCTCACCGACTCCTTCCATCATTTTCAATGTCTGCTCCAGTGCGATGTACTCCCGGCTTTCTTCTTCTATCCTGCCTTTCTCTCCTCCGCTCCCGAAAATACCGGAATTAATAAAAATGATGAACAGAACAATAAGAGTCCCGAGGAGAACGGAATGAATTTTCTTCTTTGGTTTTTGCATCTCATCACCATCTTCATTCAATGAGTCAGCTATGTTGTCTGTCATCAATGCTTTAGTTTATGCATTTTAATTACAAGCTATGACCAAAAATTAAGAAGATATAACGGAATATCCAAATTCCCATTGCAATTTTAATTATTGGCACGAACTGCTCTTCCGAACTTTCGGGAAATAAGAGTAAAAGTAATGAAGACAATAACGAAATTGAAAGTAACCCAATTAAAAATTTTCCATATGCTCGCCTACCTTATCGTTACGATTAGTTTTATAAAAATAATCGAAAAAAGTGCAGTGTAAATAAATGCAAAAGCTATTAAAAACGAAACTGCACATAAAACAAATAACGTCTTACCAATATCATCAATTATTCCAGTTAAATCTTCATGTGCAAATGGCTCAATAAGAGCAGCAGTCCATCTGTAAAAAAATGCTGTAAGTAATGTCTTCAGTGAAGGAAGTAGCGCAACCGTCCAAATGGTTGTAATGAGCCACCCACCTGCGAAAATACTGACCCCTGAAGAATACTTTCCAATTGTTGACATACTATCCGTCACGAAGGAACCAATGAGTGGAATGTTTTGGCTAATGAGCTCTTTAACCGGTCCACTTGTAAGTCCTGATAAAGCCCATGTCATCGTTCCGCCAGCAGTGATAAAAATAGAATAAGCGGCAACGGAAGCTGAAACCGCCCCAAGTAATGTTGTTCGAATGAGATCCGCCATTTTCGTGAATGGAACTTCTGGCAATAACCGGGAAGCCAAATCAAAAACGAGAGTTGCGGTAAGCAGTGGAATTAAAACTTGATCTGCAAGTACAACAGCTCCATTTGCAAAAAGTAACATTGCGGGTTGAAAATTTAATAGCCCAAATGCTCCTCCCGCAGCAATCATACTTGCAGTTAGAACGGGATAGACGCCAATGAACATCATAGATACAGATTTAGCAATTTCACGAATAAGAATTAAGTGATCAAAAGCAGGTTTGAGAGCCACCATAATAATTAAGTAAAATAAAATCATTCTCGTCCATCTTTGAAAGGATGGGAAAATAAAATTAATGATTAAAGCCAAAAATGCCCCGACAATGATTATAATAAAACTCGATAATACGGATCCGAGTATTGTTTCAATAAATGAAATCATAGACATACCCGTCCAATCATTTTTTTATGAGTGATGATAGTACATCTATTACTGAAGTGGTTTGATCAAGCCATAATGTTAGGATTGCAATTTTTACGACAAAATGAGACATCGAAGCAAGAGATGAGTATCCCGCTTCCTCAAGATGCTCCGCAATAAGTTCTGATACGTAAAATAAGACAGCGCTGCCTATAAGCAAAGTTACAAACGGGTCTGGTATCGTCTCAAATAAATTCACATATGTTTTAGCAAAAGGGAAGACGAGTGTAGTTAACAAAAAAAGTAGAAGAATAAAGAAAATAGATGTATATAAAAGTGGATGTAACTTAGGTACCGCAAATGCAATGATTAACAAAAGAAGAAAGACGACAATTATTTGAAATAGAGGCAACATCAGATCGCCATCGACAACCATTGAAAGAATTCGGATATTTCCGTAAAGAATATTTTAAGGAAGCGAAGCATTTCTGCAGTAATGTATAGATAAGCAATAAAAAATAAAAAAAAGGAAAATTCTTTTTTACCGGTTTGTTCAAAAAAGACATGCAAGATCCCAATAACTAGGCCTATACCGGCAATTCTTAACAAATCATTTAATTCCATCCGGTACTCCCCCCATTTCAACATCTTATGTAGAAGAGTCCCTGCATATGAAAAAAACACCTTGATTCCAATGAAGGAAATACAAGGTGTTTCAATTAAAAGATTATGAAGAGAGAAGCTTTTAAGCTCTTGAAACATATTCAGATTCATTAGTATTAATGATTAATTTATCACCTTGGTTAACAAAGAAAGGAACTTGCACAGTTAAACCAGTTTCAAGCGTGGCTGGTTTAGATCCTCCACTTGAAGTATCGCCTCTAATGCCTGGTTCAGTTGCTGTCACTTCTAGCTCGACAGTAACTGGCAATTCAACGCCCAGAATCTCAGTTTTATATTGGATAATATGGACTTCCATATTTTCTTTAAGAAACTTTAATTCACGTTCAATTTGTGCACTTGATAGCTCAATTTGTTCGTAAGATGAGTTGTCCATGAATATATGATTTTCCCCATCTGCGTATAAATACTGCATTTTAAGATTATCAATTTGAGCACGACCAACTTTTTCTCCACCACGGAACGTTTTTTCATTTATATTACCCGAACGCAAGTTACGCAATTTCGAACGAACAAATGCAGCACCTTTACCTGGTTTCACATGTTGAAAATCGAGTACGCGCCAGATATCACCGTCAACTTCGATTGTAAGACCTGTTTTAAAATCATTTACTGAAATCATGTTTATTCCTCCAATTATAAAATAAGTAATTCTTTTGTTGAGAATGTTATACGTTCGTTACCATTCTCCGTAATGATGATATCATCTTCTATCCGAACTCCGCCAATTCCAGGCAGATATATTCCAGGTTCAACCGTGACGGCCATATTAGGAACCAACACTGTTTTTGAGCGGAATGAAAGCCCTGGGCCTTCGTGAACCTCCAAACCAATTCCATGACCAGTTGAATGACCGAATTCTACTCCATATCCCTTAGATGTTATATAGTCCCGAGCAAATGCATCTGCTTCAATGCCTGTCATACCCGGTTTAATATTTTTTACTGCAAGTTCTTGTGCAGCTAAAGTAATTTCATAGATTTCCTTTAATTTATCAGATGGTTGCCCCACTGATATTGTTCGTGTTATATCTGAAATATAGCCATCGTACAATGCTCCATAATCCATTGTAACAAAATCACCGGATTCTATCACTTTATTCGTTGCAACTCCATGTGGAAGCGCACTGCGTATCCCAGAAGCTACAATTATCGAAAAGGAAGAAGAAGTTGCACCTTGTTTGCGCATAAACATTTCTAGTTCATTTGAAACGTCAAGTTCCGTTATTCCTGGACGAATGAAATTAATAATATGATCAAAAGTCTCGTCCGCAATTTTAGCGGCTTTTTTAAGAATAACAATTTCATCAGCATTCTTTACCATACGGAGCTTTTCAACAAGTCCAGACATAGGTTTCATTTGAGCTGTTATTTCTTTAGTATACAACTCATAAAGCCCAAAAGACATATCATCTTTTTCAAAACCAAGAACAGTACTTTTCATGAGTTGGGCTTGTTTAACAACTTCTTCAATAATGGTTTTCTCGTGTTTAACGATACGAAAACCTTCAATTTCTTTTGCGGCCTGCTCCATATAACGAAAATCAGTAATAAATACTGCATCTGTAAGCGATATGAGTGCGATTCCTGCCGAACCTGTAAATCCTGTCATGTACCGTCGATTGAATGGGTTTGTAATCAGAAGTGTATCAATCTCTTCTTCTTTCATAATAGTACGCAAGTTATTTAGTTTCATAAGTCATCATTCTCCTTTTCTACGGAGGAGGAAGGCGCGCATGGCAAGCTGATAGCCGTCTGTTCCAAATCCTGCTAGTTGTCCAATACAAACCGGCGCAATGACAGAAACCTGTCGAAACGACTCCCTGTTATGTATATTTGAAATGTGGACTTCGATTGTCGGTATAGAAACTGAAGCAATCGCATCACGTAACGCAATGCTATAATGTGTAAACGCACCCGGATTGAAAATTATTCCATCCGTTTCAGCATCTGAAGCTTCATGAATTCGATCAATTAAAAAACCTTCTGTATTTGATTGAAAAAATGAAACCTCCACATTCTGTTCTTCCGCAAACTTAGTTAAAGCATGCTCCACATCCTCAAGTGTTTCATGTCCGTAAATTTCAGGTTCACGTTTTCCAAGTCGATTCAAATTGGGACCGTTTAAAATGAGTATTTTCACCGCTACTCTTCTCCTCACACAGTTTTCTTTCTCATTTTATCATAACGGCCTTCGGTAGCAACTCATTTCGAACTAGTAATCATAATTCTTTTCATGAATACAGCAGTTCCCACTAAAAATCTTAGAACAATTAGAACAATTGCTATAAATGGTAGTGAAATGGACAATAAAGTCTCTTTCAATGAAACCGGTTTTCCAATAATCCATTCAATAAACACAACAGCAGAAATTCCGATAATCAATGATAAAATAGATGGCGGAACAGCATACAGGAATGATGTTAGTAGATATACGATTGCAAATAATATTGTAAGTGCTACAATTAACAACATCCAATTTGCAAAGTAATGCATTAAATGATCCGAGGTAAAAAGATTCCACTTTTTTGACCAACCTACTGGTGACCAACTGATAAACATAAAAAAATGTAAAAATTTCAATGCCGATGCCATTAGTAGTGCCGCAAATATAGATGTTAGAATTAGTGATTTTTTTAACATAGTCGAACCTCCTTAAGTAAGTGTCGGGCGGATTCCAAAGTTTTAAACATTATTGTGGAGTAGAAAACAATTATTTAGTACAATGAAAGATATATAGTGGGATACTGATAGAAAAGAAAGTGTGGGTAAATAATGGAAAAAGAACGTGTAACAGCATCTCCTGTTTACGGAGGTCAAGCACTCGTCGAAGGCGTAATGTTCGCTGGTAAAGATCATACAATTACCGCAATTAGACGAAAAGATGATTCAATTGATTATTTTCATCTACCTAAAGAAAAGAATGCAGTTCGTATGAAGCTAAAAAAAATTCCATTTATTCGCGGACTCGTAGCACTTTTTGAATCTGCTGGCATCGGGTCAAGACACTTAACCTTTGCTACTGAGCGTTACGATGTAATGCCTGGTGACGAAGAGGAAATCGAGCCAGAGGAAACATCCAAGTTAGGAATGATTCTTGGTGTTGCAGCAGTTGGTGTACTATCTTTCATCTTCGGTAAATTTATTTTCACTCTTATTCCAGTATTTCTCGCGCAAATGTTTTACTTCGTAGCTCCCGAGAAGACGGCACAAATTTTACTGGAAAGTTTCTTTAAACTCATATTATTAATTACGTATATTTCTCTAATTTCAATGACACCGTTTATTAAACGAGTATTTCAATATCACGGGTCCGAACATAAAGTAATAAATGCTTACGAACAAGGATTACCACTTACCGTTGAAAATGTCCAAGCACAATCCAGACTCCATTTCCGTTGTGGTAGTAGTTTCATGTTGTTTACAGTAATTGTCGGGATGTTCGTTTACTTTTTAGTTCCTGCGGATCCATTTTGGTTACGTATTGTAAACCGAATTCTTCTGATTCCAGTTGTACTCGGTATTTCGTTTGAAGTTCTCCAAGCAACAAATGCACTTCGAAATGTCCCTGTATTAAAATACCTAGGCTATCCTGGTCTTTGGCTACAACTTCTCACAACAAAAGAACCTGATAATGAACAGGTTGAGGTAGCCATTGCTTCTTTCGAAAAATTAATTGAAGTTGAAAAATACGGAGTTGCAGCTCTAAAAGTTGCTGTAAACACAAATTCTGAATCAGATTTAGATGTCGACACAAATCCACTCGCTGTTCAATAAAAAAAAGACATCCTTCTCAAATGAGTTGGATGTCTTTTTTCGTTGTTTTTTATAGTCCACATTTCAATTGCGCATTGCAATTTGTACAAGTATTGCAACCGCCCATTTCTTGCACTGTTCCTTGACGGCAGACGGGACATGTATCTCCTGTTTCAGATCCAATTGTAACGTTTGTTGATCGAAGGTCTTGAATTGTTTCAACCAACATAATTGGACGCTTCTCAATTGCTTCTTCTGTATAATCTGAGTCCATTTCATTCTCTTCTGCTTTCAGTGTAAGCACTTGGGAGTCACGGCTACCATCAACATAAACCGTTCCGCCTTTTGCTCCGCCTTTATAAAGACGTTCATAGACGCTCTCTACTTGCTTCACTGTGTAGCCACGTGGCGCGTTGACCGTTTTCGAGATGGAACTGTCAATCCAGCGCTGAATGATGCACTGCACGTCCGCATGCGCTTCAGGTGCAAGGCTCATTGATGAAATGAACCACTCTGGTAAATTATCCGGATCTACTTCCGGGTTACGCTCCAAATACTCATCCACAATTTTCGCCTTCACTTCGATAAACTTACCAAGACGTCCACTGCGGTAATACGAAAAGGAAAAATATGGCTCTAATCCGGTGGAAACTCCTACCATTGTTCCAGTGGATCCCGTAGGAGCAACTGTCAGTAAGTGGGAATTCCTGATGCCGTGTTCAAGAATCGATTCACGGATATCTTCCGGCATTCTTTTCATGAATCCAGTGTTAATAAATGCATTACGAAGACTAGCCGTCTCTTCATCTGTTTTTCCGATGAGGAACGGGAAACTTCCTTTTTCTTTCGCAAGCTCAATTGATTCACGGTACGCTGTCGTTGCGATTGTTTCAAACACTTTGTCGACAAGCTCGTTCCCTTCTACAGAACCGTACACGTTCTCACAATAGATTAGAAGATCCGCAAGACCCATTACACCAAGTCCGACGCGGCGTTCACCGAGGGCTTGTACTTTATTATCTTCTAGGAAATACGGCGTAGCGTCGATGACGTTGTCTTGCATTCGAACACCTACAGATACAATTTCCTTCAGTTTTTCAAAATCCACAGTTTTCGAATCTTTATTTACTACTTCAGCAAGGTTTACAGCAGCCAGGTTACAAACCGAATAAGGTGCTAATGGTTGTTCCAATTTTGTTATCCTAAAGGCTTTTTATCCTCTAGTTCTTACAGTTTTTCTTCCTGTAAGTTCAGCATACATTTTCACTGTTCTTTCACAGTGTTGCGGTCTCGTGCCTGGATTATAGTCTGTTTTCTTATTGTAGAAGACAGGATCACCAGGTATGCGTTGCCCCTGACTGAAGTATTACCCTCAGCCTTCGGTTCGGATTGGCAAGTACAATTGTATTGTAATTATACTATTTCTCAGCTTTCCCGCTTCATCCCGCAATTATTAACGTGAGGCGAAGTCCACCACACGGGTTTGTAGCTACGACTTGCTGGCCGTATGCTTTGGCATTTGTATCCTTGTTTGCATTATCAATAAAGAAAATACCTGGTTCTGCAGAATAGGTTGCGCAAATATTAATGAGATCCCATAGTGCGCGGGCTCTAATTGTCCGATAAACACGAACGCCGTATCCTTGTTTTTCCCACTCTCGCACATCTCCGATTTCATGCCACTTTTCATTATACGTAGCCATTTCTTCCGGAGAATACTGTTCAACTGCTGGGAATCTAAGATTATAATCCGCATCTTCTTCGACGGCCTTCATAAAATCGTCTGTTAAAGTGATTGAAATGTTTGCGCCGGTAAGGAACTCTTCGTTATGTACCGAATACGTACCGCCATCGCGTAATTTCGTTTCAGCTTCTTTAAGGATGGCTTCATTGAACCCACCTAGGCCTGGTATTGTTTGGTAGTTAAGAATACCTTGATACATGGCTTCTTCTTGCGTCGTGAGTGCTTTAAATTTCAGTTTTTCACTTACGAGTTTTTTTATCAATTCTTCTTCCGTATGTTCCAGAAGATAACGTAGAATCCGCGGATTCTGCATTTTCGAAATAATAAACTCGAAAATATCAGGATGCCACCTAAATACCGTCCTTTTCAGGATATTTCTCTGCAATATGCAGACGGAGTAGACTATATCATCACCCTCAGCATGATCTGTTAGGGGCTGGGCGCTTCGGAAAGAACTGTATCTTCCCTACTCTACTTCCATTCGTCATGAATGTTTTCGATAGTCGTTGAACCTTCACCTAATGCGGTGCTTGGCTGCGGATTGTCCAATACCATTAATTTTTCAGCATTCACGCTCACCGTTTCCGGTCACGTTGTAGCTTAATGGTCTCTAAGGAGTTTTTCGCAATTCACCCAGTTTTCTAATCGTCCATTGTCTGGACGACGCGGACTAGCAATGTTATTTAATCCGCTAGCATGATCATTTGAGCTCCACGCTGATTGTTACTCTCTCATTTTACACCGAGAGGGCTAGGTCATTTCTGCCTAGCTCTCATGCTTTCACATGAGATCAGACTATCTCATCATAGATGAAAAATTATAAATTCATCTATGTCCTGCGCCCCATAACCACGTTGCCGTTTGTTATGGTTTACTTCTTCCTTTGCTTTCAATTTATCCACAATCAAAAAGCTTTAGGAAGTTTTAATAGTCGTTGAACGTTGATCTTCGTTTCCAAAGACCCTTCGCTGCTGATTGCCCAATCCTTGCTTTTTTCAAACCATCACGCCCACCGTCACCGGTCACGTTGTGGTAAACAAGGCTCTAAGGGTGTTCCAGCAATTCGCAGAATTTTAATCCCGCCGTGTTAAGTTAACGGGATCCACCTTGTTCGACAAGATGTGTCAATTTCGCAATATCATCAAGCCATGAAACAGACCCAGATGATTTTCCGTTGACGCCTCTTGCAAGAGTGTTGCGCGGTCTAAGTGTCGAACCGTTCGTTCCAACTCCGCCGCCTCGGCTCATAATCTCCATCACTTGTTTGCGGTGATCCGAAATACCTTCTCGGGAATCAGATACAAACGGCATGACGTAACAATTGAAAAATGTCACATCCGTATCTGAGCCAGCACCATAAAGTACTCGGCCTGCTGGGATGAAGTTGAGTTGTGACAGTTGATCATAAAAACGATTAAACGATTCTTTTCGCTGATCTTCTGTAGTTTCCACAGACGCAAGTCCCGTAGCATTCCGTTTTGCAATTTGTTCGTAATAAACCTCAAGCGGTTTTTCTACAACCTCTATTGACCTTTTAATAACTCCGGTCGCTTGCTCTTCTGGATTATCTATTGCAGAACGGTAATCTAATTCAATCCAAATTTCTGCTGTCCCATTCTGTTTATCGAGTGCTGTAATATAGCCGAGCCCACGTGCTGGAAACTTCGGATCTTCTTTTACAGTTAAAACTACAAAATCGCCAACACTCAACGTTTTTTTCTCCGTATCTTTAAATGAATATCTATCAATCATTACGAGTCTTGAAACGCCTTGGTGTTCAATATGCATTTCTTCCGTGATTGGATGCACTTGTGGGAATTTAGCGATATCTTTGTTTAATTGTTCTTTGTTCAATTTCGGCAGATGATGCTTTGAAGTAATAACCATTGACTCATCCTCCTTTTTAATTTTTCTGACTAAACACAATATGTTGTGCCATAACCACTCTTAAACATACTGTATATTGACTTCTTGTTCAATGATTTCAACTTTACTTTGTTTAACAAAGCCATAAATAATAGCGTTCTTTGTAACACTTATATAGGAAATGAATCTAAAGTTCTATCCTTTATTTCTTAAACGTCCAATTATCGTTTGCATACTTTCTTTGTTCAATTTCATTTACATATTGAAGTTGTTCAACAGACAACTCATAAGGAACCAACTCTATATTAAGTGCACTTTCAAAACCTTTCGAAAAAGCTTCGATGCATTCTGTTATGGGAATATCTCGATTCGCTAAACGATCGATCGCGACCGCTTTTTCAGGCAGACTTACTCGCATTCGTTGTCGTTGCTCTTCAGAGCTAAACTTGAACAAAGAAATTAACTTTTCTTCATCAAGACTAAGTAAAATTGCACCGTGTTGCAAAATGACACCTTTTTGCCTTGTTTGCGCACTACCAGCAACTTTTTTTCCTTCAACGACTAGTTCGTACCAGCTCGGAGTATCGAAACATACAGCAGTTTTCGGTTTTTTTAAATCCGCTGTTTCATTGGAATCATTTGGAATTGAAAAGTATGCATCAAGGCCAAGATTTTTAAATCCATCCAATACACCACCAGAAATTACACGATAGGCTTCTGTAACAGTTTCAGGCATATCAGGATAGTCTTCACGGACAATCACGCTATATGTCAGTTCATGTTCATGTAAAACACCTCTTCCACCCGTTGGACGTCTTACAAAACCAAGCCCCAGTCGTTCAACTACTTCCATCTCAATTTCTTTTGTTACACTTTGAAAATAGCCAATCGACAAGGTCGCAGGCTCCCATTCATAGAATCTGAGTACAGGTCCTATTTCTCCTTGACTGTGCCATTCAAGGAGCGCTTCATCAAGTGCCATGTTAAAAGATGGACTGCATTTCCCCGAATTTATAAAGTGCCATGTTGTTTTTTTCATTGGAATCCTCCTTATAACGAATTTCATTTTATCATCATCATTGAAATAGTGCTACCCAATCTCTTATAATAGAAAAGTACAGAGAAAGGGGAAATATGTTGTGGATTTTTTATATGTAAGTGTAGGAATTGTGTTAGCACTAATTATCTACATGGTTATCACAGCTCTACGTTTAAGGAAAGCAGTTACAAACTTAACGCAGGAGCAATTCATTGAAGGATATAGAAAAGCACAGCTCATTGATGTACGAGAATCGAAAGACTTCGATGCAGGCCATATTTTAGGTGCTAGAAACATTCCTTATTCACAATTTCGTCAACGCTTTAAAGAAGTACGACCTGACAAACCGGTCTATCTTTACGATCAAAACGGTGGGAAAAGTGCACGAGCGGCTTTATTTTTGAAGAAAAAAGATTATGTTCATCTTTTCCATCTTCAAGGTGGATTCCGCCAATGGACCGGAAAGGTAAAAAGCAAATAAAAAAGCTCCTCATAAATAAGGAACTGCTGTTTCCTATAATAGAGTAGGTAACATCCGTAATAGGCGTTAAATAAATTGAGTATGCAGAAGTTCATCTGCATACTCTTTATTTATTCCTGAGGAAGTCATCCCATAATATTGTATCCACCATCTACATATATAACTTCTCCAGTCACTCCACTTGAAAGATTACTCATTACTGCCAGTGTCATATTACCAACTTCTTCTTGTGTAATGTTTCTTTTTAACGGTGCTGTTTCCTCAACTTTATGAAGAATCGTATTAAACGACGGAACTCCTTTTGCAGATAAAGTACGAAGTGCACCTGCAGAAATTGCGTTTACACGAATATTATCTGCACCTAAGTTAGCTGCTAAATACTTCACGCTCGCCTCAAGGGACGCTTTCGCGACACCCATCACATTATAGCCATCAAGAACGCGCTGAGCACCTAGGTAACTCATTGTAACGATAGAGCCGCCCTCTGTCATTAACGGTCTTGCTTCTTTCGCCACAGCAATAAGTGAATAAGCACTTGTATCTTGAGCAAAAGCAAAGCCACTCCTTGTCGTATCCACAAAATCAGAACGCAGATCCTCCGCATGAGCGAATGCAAGAGAGTGTACAACACCATATAAGCTGTCCACTTCTTTACCGATTTTAACAAAAGCTTGTTGGATACTTCCATCATCATTCACATCACATTGAACAATTAGTTTTGCCGTCATATTATTTGCTTCTAAAAGTTTACTAATTCGTTCCATCGAACGTTCTTTTCGATATGTAAAAATTAAATTGGCACCCGCTTTATGAAGTGACAGTGCTACACCCCATGCGAGGCTACGTTCATTAGCCACACCCATAATTACAATGTTCTTATCTTTAATTTTAAGCAAATCGTCCATAGTAACCTCCAGTTAACTCTTCGTATTTTACTTCTAAACTCAACACCTATTATTAATACCTGATACTAATTTCATTATAACACAATTTTTATGGAAATAAAATCTGCATAATAAATGAAAAAGCGATTACTCTCTTAAACTGAGTAATCGCTTTTTCTATATACTTTATTGTTTTATATATCGTAGTACCGGTGTGCGTGCTGCTCTTGTTTCATCTAAACGTTTGATAACAGTTGTATGTGGTGCATTTTGTACAATTTCAGGATTGTCTTCCACTTCTTTAGCAATTTGAATCATTGCATCGATGAATGAATCAAGAGTTTCTTTCGATTCTGTTTCTGTTGGCTCAATCATCATACCTTCTTCAACATTTAGTGGAAAATATATTGTTGGTGGATGATAGCCGAAATCTAATAGGCGCTTCGCCATATCAAGAGTACGTACACCTAGTTTTTTCTGGCGACGACCCGATAAAACAAATTCGTGTTTACAGTGTTGCTTATACGGCAAGTCAAAATATGGCTCTAACTTACGCATCATATAGTTGGCATTTAGAACTGCGTTTTCCGTGACAGCCTTCAAGCCATCAGGTCCCATTGAACGAATATACGTATATGCACGTAAGTAAATACCAAAGTTTCCGTAAAACGGTTTTACGCGTCCCATTGTTTGTGGACGATTATAATCGAATGTATACACATCATCTTTTTTAACGAGCACTGGTGATGGTAGGAATGGAATCAAATCCTTATGAACTCCTACTGGTCCAGAACCTGGGCCACCACCTCCGTGAGGGCCGGTGAATGTTTTGTGCAAGTTTAAATGCACTGCATCAAAACCCATGTCGCCAGGTCGTGCTTTTGACATAACCGCGTTTAAATTGGCACCATCATAGTAAAGTTTACCTCCGACACCGTGAACAATTGCCGCCATCTCTAGAATATCTTCTTCAAATAGCCCAAGAGTGTTCGGGTTTGTAAGCATTAAGGCTGCAGTGTCATCTCCGATAACGCGTTTAAGATCTTCGATATCGACTAAACCGCGCTCATCAGACTTAACAGTCACCGTTTCATATCCAGCTACCGTAGCGGATGCAGGATTTGTTCCATGAGCAGAGTCTGGTACAAGTACTTTTGTCCGGTGGAAATCTCCATTTGATTCGTGAAACGCACGTATCATCATAAGAGCTGTCCATTCACCATGTGCACCTGCAGCTGGCTGAAGCGTCATTTCGTCCATACCTGTAATTTCTGCTAAATGCTCTTGTAAATCGTACATCATTTCAAGTGCACCTTGAACCGTTGACTCATCTTGGAGTGGATGAATATTTGCAAAACCAGGGTACCGTGCAACAGATTCGTTAATTTTAGGATTGTATTTCATGGTACATGATCCCAGCGGATAAAAACCAGAGTCGATTCCGTGATTCCGGTTAGACAATGCCGTGTAATGACGCATGATATCCAACTCAGAAACTTCTGGAAGTTCAGCAGGTTCTGTACGTTTATAACCTTCAGGCAATAAGCTCGAAAGATCTATTTCCGGTACATCCAGTTCTGGAAGGCTATAACCAATACGTCCTTCTTTCGTTAGTTCAAAAATTAAAGGCTGATTTTTATTAAGCATTGAGAGCCTCCGTTTCCTGCACAAACGCAGCAATTTCTTCTACTAGTGCATCGATTTCTTCTTTTGTACGTTGTTCTGTCACAGCTATTAATGCATGATTTGTTAGATTTGAATATTTAAGGCCAAGATCATATCCGCCAAGAATGCCCTTTGTGAACAAATGAGCATTTACCTCTTTTATAGCTTTTTTACAATCTACAACAATTTCGTTAAAATGAGCACCATCGAATAGGACAGTAAAGCCCGCTTTAGTAAATGCATCTTTCGCATATCTTGTTTTCACGATATTTTGATAAGCCATTTCCTGAGTTCCTACTTTACCAAGAGCCGTCATTGCAACAGAAGCCGCAAGAGCATTCAGCGCTTGGTTCGAACAAATATTAGATGTTGCTTTTTCACGACGAATATGTTGTTCACGCGCTTGAAGAGTTAGAACATAACCGCGCTGTCCATCTTCATCTATCGTTTCACCAGTCAGTCGACCCGGTAATTTACGCATTAATTTTTTCGTTACTGAAAAATAACCACAGTGAGGTCCACCAAATGATTCTGGTATACCAAATGGCTGGGCATCACCAACTGTGATATCAGCACCTAATTTACCAGGAGGAGTTAATATTCCTAGAGCTAAAGGGTTTGCAGACACAACGAATAATCCGCCAGAAGCATGTGTAATTTCCCCCACTTTTTGAATGTCCTCCACTTGACCAAAGAAGTTTGGATATTGCACGAGAACAGCAGCAGTATCCTCATCCATCATTTCTTCTAACTTTTCAAGATCAGTGATTCCGCCTTTTCGGGGAATTGTTACGACTTCAATTGATTGTCCCTCCGCATAAGAAAGCACAACTTCCCTCGCCTCTGGATTAACCGTTTCAGAAATAAGTAATTTCTTTCTACGTGTATGACCAGCAGAAAGTGTTCCTGCTTCTGCAAGAGCAGTACCTCCGTCATACATCGAGGAGTTTGTAATATCCATACCTGTTAACTCACAAATCATTGTCTGAAATTCAAAAATCGCCTGCAATTCCCCTTGTGAAATTTCTGGTTGGTACGGTGTGTATGCTGTGTAGAATTCAGATCTTGAAATAACATGATCTACAATAATCGGTTTGTAATGATCGTAAACACCCGCACCTAAAAACGAAGCGTAGTTTTGTGCATTTGCATTTTTTGAAGCTAGTTTTGACATTTCTTTTGTTAATGAAGTTTCAGATTTAGCTTTTTTAATATTGTATTCGCCCTTAAAGCGAACTTTTTCCGGAATATCTGCAAAGAGTTCATCTACAGAAGAAACACCAATCACTTTAAGCATTTCAGCGCGATCCGTTTCTGTCATTGGCATATAACGATGTTTCATGTTCACTAATCCCCTTTTTGTAAGTCTTATTTTTCTCGCTTATAAAATGGCGTTGCAACAACTACCGCTTTCAGTAGTCTTTTCCGAACTTGGACAATAACTTCCGTTCCTATTTCCGCATGTTCTGCATTGATGAGTGCAAACCCGATATTCTTTTGAAGCGTCGGTGACTGAGTTCCAGTAGTAACTTCTCCAATGACCTCTTCCCCCACCAATACTGTGTAACCTGTACGAGGAATACCATTATCAATCATTTCAAGTCCAACAAGTTTACGACTCACGCCGTTTTCTTTTTGTGCAGCAAGGACCTCTTTACCAATGAAATCCTCTTCTTTATTTAATTTCACAACAAAAGCTAATCCTGCTTCAAGTGGTGAAATATCTTTAGACAATTCTTGCCCGTAAAGCGGTAGTCCTGATTCAAAGCGCAACGTATCACGTGCACCAAGACCCGCTGGTATGACACCGTCATTTTCTCCTGCCTTTAGGATAGCAGACCAGAGAATAACGATTGCCTCAGGTGTTGCATACAGTTCAAATCCATCCTCGCCTGTATACCCCGTTCTAGATACAAGGACATGTTGTCCACAAATTAATACATTTTCTTTAAAACGGAAGAATCCAATCTCATTTAAAGGTTCTGTTGTTAAACTTTGAAGAATCTTTTCCGCTATTGGACCCTGAAGTGCAAGAAGGGCGTAGTCGGCTGATGCATCCTCCACCTTCACATCTGCGATTGCATGTTTATTCATCCATTCGAGATCTTTTTCAATATTGGAAGCATTTACAACGAGTAAATAATTATCCTCACTGCGTTTGTAGATAAGAAGATCATCCACAGTTCCCCCATTTTCATAACACATTGCCGTATATTGAGCCTGACCAACTTTCAACTTAGAAACATCATTCGTCATGAGTTTTTGCAAGTAAGGAAGCGATGCTTTTCCACTCACTAAAACTTCGCCCATATGTGAAACATCAAATAAACCTGCTTTAGTTCGAACAGCTTCATGTTCGACCTTGATACTTGAAAACTGAACTGGTAAATCCCAACCACCAAAATCAATGGTCTTACCTCCGTGCTCGGCGTACTTATCAAATAATGCAGTGCGTTTCAACGTTGATGTCAAAGTAAATTCCTCCTTGTTTTTCAAAAAAAAGAGACAAAGATTCCCTGTTACAATAGGAAATCCCTGTCCGTTTACCTGAAAGTTTGACCTTGCGGCTGTCCTCGTTGGTGGTCGAATCAATTCGACACTCTCCAGAGTTGCGTCATGTATGAGTCTTTTTGCCTGAGAGATTCACAACTTTCGTTATTTGCTCCTTCGGCGACGCCTTAGCGTTCTCTCCCCATACAATCATTCGCTATTATTCAGTTGTTTTTTTACTTAAGTACTTTTTTAATCATTCACCTATATCTTAACATTTGTTATCTGCCAGTGCAATAGCTTTAATTTAACCTCTCAAAACCGAACGAAATTATTTTATAGTTAACTAAAGTTCGTGTTTGGTGTTGTAAATTAAATATTCTTTCGATTGGAATCAAAAAAAACAAGAATCCATAATGAATTCTTGTTTATCCTCAAATATCCCCTTTTAGTCTACCGATTTGAAATGCAAGATATTCTGTAACTTGTCGAAGTGTGCGATTTTCTGTTTCAACTTTAAAATGGGCGGCTTTTAAATAATGTGGCAATCTTTCATTGTACAACTGTTCCAACTCAATCCGTGTCGAACGTTGTACAATCGGCCTATTGCGATCTGTCGAAATACGTCGCCATATATCTCGAAAAGGAGCATTCAAGTAAAATACCAGGCCTGAACTGCGCATTAATTCTCTGTTTTCTCTTCTCATCGCCACGCCACCACCAGTTGCGATGATGCAATTTTCATTACGAAATGTACGCAGAAATTCCGTTTCTTTTTCACGAAAATAAGCTTCTCCGTGTTTTTCGAATATTTCAGGGATGGTCATACCTAATCTTTTTTCGATTTCAGTATCCATATCGTAAAATGGAAGCCTCGTTGAAAAGCTCAACCTTTTCCCTATGGCGCTTTTTCCAGATCCCATATACCCTATTAAATAAACCTTTTTCATTTTCTCACCCGTTCGGCAGGATGAACTTCAACTAGTCATCCTTATTCATTATCCTTATCGTTTCGTTTTCATAATACATTTCAAGCGAGTCGAATATTCTATATAGACTATCATGCCATGAAACGATAGAGAAAAGAAAGAGGGTAACGAAAAATAATAAAATAATAGCTCCTGCTAAAACAGCACCGTTTTCATTCCGGATAGCGTCCAACCGCGAAACTCCTCTCTTTTTGGGAGCCATCCTGCATAATCACATGCACAATTAAATTTATTCCAGTGAGAGAAAATGTGACAGATTGAATCCCGGTAAGTAGCGGAACATGTCCGAGTCTATTTATTCTCTTCCGAATGACACTTGAACTTTTTTCAACTCGTATACTGTTTTCCCCAGTCCTAAATTGAATGCCCATATTCCCAGAAATCGTCTCTATTTCTTGTACTTCTACAAGTAATTGTTGTAAATCGATTGCAAATAACTCCCACTCTACAGACTTGATATCTGAATACTGCTCTTCGATAGGAGTTTTCCAAAAGAAAAATAATACAAATAGTTGAAGGAAAATCGCCAAAATTATCAACTGAAACAAACTTTCAATGAGCGTGTATCCCGATTGATTGAAACGATTCAGTAATCGACACATTTCTCCTCCTCCTTGTCGATAACTAAATAACTCACACAAACAGAATTATCATCAATCTTCCAATCGTAATTTAAATCCTCAATTGTATGAGTACCGGAGTCGATTCGATATGCTTTATATAGAATAGATCCATGATACGCAGTTTCAGCCGCTCGCATCAATTGTTTTTTAGCATGAATAAATGAAGTAGTTTTTGTAGCGAGAGGAAGCAACGTACCAAAAACAATAAGTACAATTAACAAAGTGAGCATGGCTTCTGGCCAAGAGTATCCTTTTTCATTCACCAACAATCACCCTTCCACGCTGGAATTGGAACCGCAGTTGAACGAGACCAGAAGGCATTTTCAACGTCAATGTTCCAGGACTGCTGATGTTGCCATTGCCAGTAAATCCAACACTTTTTAAAGGACTGTCACTTGACAAACTTATTCCTTCTGGGAAAACTTTCTTGGACAACCTCTTTCCCGCCGTTGCACTAGAGATGTATTCCTTACCATTATTATCAAAGTAAATCCATGCGTATGCGTTATTCGCAAGTGCGTAACTCTGCACGCTTTGGATTTCAAGAATTAAAGATTGAATCGCATCTGCTTCAGTTTTCTTTTGTATCCAATGATCTCCTAACGGAATTATAATTGCTGTTAGAATGGACACGATTGCCAAGACTAAAACAATCTCAACAAATGTAAAACCCGATTCCTTATTAGCCATCGCCTGGATCACTTGATTTATCGTCCCATTTAGTTGTCACAATACCAAGATTATCTATATTGATTTCACTGCCGTCAGGACATTTTGCATCTATAGGTAAGTAACCTCTATCGCTTAGCTCTACAAGACTTGGAACTTTACGATTATCCATTTTATAAGCCTCAACTTGTCCTTCAACCATTTTTGAATAAGCACGACATCCTTTTTCGTCAATCGACTTCGAATGTTTCGCTACATTCGGTATCGCAATCAATATCAGAACAGATATTATTAGCAATACAATCATCATTTCTATTAATGTGAATCCACGTTGGTTTTTTAAACAACTCATATTTTTCTCCTTTTACACTTTATCTATCAACCCGTATACAGGTAACAACAATGCGATGTATGCCGCTAATATACAGATAGCGATTAAACTAAATAGCAAAGGCTGAAGCATTGCCAATCCTGATTCCAGACGACGATCAATCATTTCATCTAACTGTTCACTGTAAATAATTAATTCTTTCGCTAAATGACCACTATCCGAGCCGTGTTGTGCGAACGAAGAAAACTGTTTCGTTAACCCGTCCACCAGCCCAACAGCCGAGTGGAACGGCTCTCCGTAAATTACATGTTTTTTCACATTAACTGCAATTTCACTCAGCACTACATCTAATCTTTGTAAAACCAATACATCAAGTGCGTTTTGCATGGGTAGCCCTGACTCTAATAAACTACCCAACTCACTTGCAAAAGCCCGCGTTTTTAATGTTAAAAATAGATTACCAAGTATAGGAATATCCATAATAAAACGAATTTTATTCTTTGGTTCAAGCTTTTTATATAAATAGTAACAAGAAAAACAAACCAACCCGAGTAAAACACCTATTCCAATAATTAAATCAGGTATTTTCACAACCAACATAGGTAAAACCGATAAAAATCCTTCCTCCTCATTATTTCGAGAAACAATGAGTGCTTCCATATTCGGAAGAAAGTATTTTCGAAAAGCTAAAAGTAATCCTGTTATAAAAACAAACAAAACTATTGGATATGCTAATAACTTCTTTAATCTTTCTTGAGCAGTTTCAATTTTCTTCAATTGATTCCCCATACTTGTAAATGCTTCAGCAAGTCGTCCATCAACTTCAGCAATTACAATCGGTAACAATGTCTTTGAATGGAAACCAAGCATCGATAGAATATGAGCTACTCCAAAACCTTTTCTGAATTCCTCGTCTATTTTCAAAAGAGTGGCTTCGTACTCGGTCATATGATGAGGTAATAATAGTCGAAGGGCTTCGTAAAATGTATAACCTTCCTTTAGCAGTACTGAAAGTCTTAACAAAAACTCAGGACGATAAAGAAGCGATTGCTTTTTCTTTCTCGACAATCTAACCATTTACAATAGGGGAAGTATGACTGTACTTTTGAACAAGTGTTTCAATTTGCAGTTCGTTCGGAAATACAACTCGCTCACCTTTAATAATCGAATCTGCCATATTTTCCAACAAAGAACCTGTAATAATTTCAAAAACAGCTCCCATTTCTCCCTCCTGATTACGAATCAACCTCTGTGCTGCAATACAAATAATCGTTTGTCTTAACTCCTCTGGCGAAACACCAAAGTCTAACATCCTATGAAAGCAACCGGCAGGATCCTTTGAATGGACTGTAGAAAATACTAAATGCCCTGTTAAAGCTGCACTGACTGCAATTTTGGCCGTTTCGCTATCTCGAATCTCTCCAATCATAATGACATCTGGAGAATGTCTTAATATTGCTTTAAGCCCTGTTGAATAAGTCATACCGGAGCGCTCATTCACTTGGATTTGAAGTAGGTGTGAATGATTGTTCTCTACAGGATCCTCAAGTGTAATGACTTGTCGTTCCAACTCATTTACACAATGAGCTGTCAAAGAATATAGCGTCGTTGTCTTGCCTGAACCGGTCGGACCTGTGATAAAAACAAGTCCTTGTCTCAGCGAAGCAACTTCCCTTAATTTATCGGCCCAAGACTGTTCTATACATAGGCGGTCTAGCGAAACGATTCGATCATGCTTTTGTAAACGAATAACAACACTTTCTTTTAATTGGATTGAAGGGATTGTTGATACTCTAAACGAAAAATTCTCGCCTTGTATCTGTTTGTGAAAGGAACCACTTTGGGGTTTACGTCTGTCGCTTATATCTAACGAGGATAAAAACTTATAAAACGAAATCATGCGATCCGCTAATTGTGGGGGAACTTTACCGGATTTATCGAGTCTTGAATCTTTCTTAAATGAAATATCGTAGCCGTCATTTGTCGGTACGAAATGAATGTCAGTCGCTTCATAAATAGCAGCTTTCTCAAGCAACTTCATACACTTACTCTCCACCACATTTTCTTGATGTACCATTTAACACCCTCTTTTTCTAAAGACAGATTTTATACCCGCCTATTTATTTTTAAAAACTTTCATTCATTTTTTTGACAGATGACCGTTATCCATCTAAAAAAAGTATACAATGTACATAAGGCAAAAGGAATGGTACTTGCCAAAGTCGAATTGTGTATGAGTCTTAAAAGTCAGTATTCAACATTAAACACATTTTATTGATTTTCTTAAAGCATCATCTACACCGCATTGTCACAATCACTCAACGATTGAAGTTTACTTTTACAAGTGGTATCCTTTATAATGAATATGAGCTTATTGTATTACTTTTTTAAGGAGGGACGCGCATCCATGGATAATATGTTTAAACTTATGGGTTGGTGGACAGGTATATTCGCTGTTATGTTTTTTATTGGTGACATGATGACTGCTACATTGCTTTTTGTAGTAAGTACAGTATTTTTCCTACTACTTGGCTTCCTAAACCTAACAGAGCGTATGTATATGTACATGTTCGCATCATATCTGGTTGTGTTTATGGTCGGATTCAGTTATTATTCAACATTTATACACTTACCAGGTGGCGGACACTAATACCAACACCAAAAAAACAGCCTTTATTTAAAGGCTGTTTTTTGTTTTCATTTTTTAAAAACCATTTAAATAAGGATTTGAATCTTTTTCTAAAATCGGCGTTGTTGAATCACCATGGCCCGGATAAATAATGAAATCATCATCTAACGACAGCAGCTCGTCATGAATGGATTTCAAAAGAACAGCGGTACTACCACCTATTAAATCCGTCCGACCTACACCATTTTGAAATAATGTATCCCCAACAACCGCAAAACCTGAATCATTAAATATAAATGACAAACTGCCTGGTGAATGACCAGGTGTATGACGCGTTTCGATTTTGAAAGGACCTATTTCCAATACTTCTTTCCCTTTTAATAAAACATCTGCTTTACGTCCATTTATGGTTGGAAACCCAGGATATTTTATTGAACCATTAAGTGCAGGGTTCGAAAGCCATTCATCCTCTTCTTCATGAATATAAACTGGAATATTAAACTTATCACGAACGACATCAACTGCCCCAATGTGATCGAAATGAGCGTGGGTTAGTAGAATAGCAACAGGTGTAAGTTCATTTTTTTTAATTTTATTTATTATTCGATGTCCTTCATCACCTGGATCAATAATGAGACAATGGTTTGTCTCATCTTGAATTATATAACAATTCGTTTGAATCGGTCCAAGCGGATATGTACTTACTTTTAGCATTTGTAAAACCTCCTCATCGTTATAATACGTAATTCTTAAAGCGAATTCAAACAATCGTCACTTATTATACTCGACAAACTCAAGATTAAACATTACAATAGAAGAGGAATATTGCTTTACGGCATTCATTTTTTCCGTGTTGAAAGGAGTGTCATCTCAATGAATTTATTAATGGTTATTTTTGGTCTTATCGGTATTTTAGCTTTGGTTGGTACGGTTCAGGCATTTAAAGAACGCAACGCTTTGAGTATCGCGTTTAACCTTATTGCTTTCCTTGTTTTCGGAGGCTTTACAGTAGCAACTATTGTTTTTCAAGGTTACCCACCAGCTCTATAATATGATAATAAAAAACCCTTTGCAGTTAAATATGCAAAGGGTTTTTTATTCTGTTAACTTAAGCCAAACCTTTTCTTCCCCAGTTACTGTGTTTATTAATATTTCTGCAGAATAACCAGTTAAACACCTTTCACCGCTCGCAGAGCAACGCAGCAAAGACGGTGTAACATTACCTTCTAAAAGCTTCTGTTGTCCGTCTGAAACACGAGTGAGACGATATGGTTCGTCAAGGACGTCTAATTGACCACCCAAATCATGTGTTGCTAAAATCACAGTGTTTCCAGTAACCCAATTTATTTCTGGTATAATCCATTCTGAATAATTACTTACGGCAGGCATTTGCCAATCTGCAGTTACCGTGCCGTCTAAATTTGTAATTGAGTAGTGCGCAGTTTCATTATCTTCAATACGAACTACAAGTATTGATTCTTCATATGTATCTACATAAACGATATCGGTTAATTCAGATGCTATCCACTTATCGGTAGCTAGATCATAAATATTGAGACTTCCTCCATCCAGAGGATGTTCATCAAGAGAATTAGTTAGGATACTGCCTTTGCCAGCCCATTTAGGAAATGGATTCCCAATATCTATCAAGCCAAATCCATTATCTAGACTTTTACCATCGTAAAGAAAAACATCGTATGTCCAATCTTGATGAAATGCAGTAAGAAGTATTAGTGAAGGATCTAGATCATTCCACTCAATAGATAACTCTGAAGATTCGACAGTTATTTCATCTTTAAGTATTCCGTCTAAACCAAGTATTTTTATTGTAGCAGAAGTAGGATTGTTGCTCGTATGTAATAAAATAAGCTCTTTTGAGGGATGTATTTTCACATCTGCTATTACAGAAGTATCTTCAAATAATATCGCTATATCACCTGTTTCAAAATCGAATATTTTTAAAAAGTACTTGTTTTGATCCTTTTCAACGAATAATATACTCGTATCTGTTAGCCAATCTGCAATAAAATGAAACTTTCCTTGATCGGATGTTAATGTATGAACAACTGATTCTTCCACCGTAATACTTTCTTCTTCTTCAATTGGTGCTGTTTTCTCTGGAATTTTCTCAGTATTACCGTTTTTTTTCGAACAGCCTGTTACTATTAAAGCTGTAACAAACAGTGCGAACAACATTTTCCTCACCACGCACGCCCCTTTCTACTCAATTTCAGTAAATATGTAAAAAAATGCTGCACAGGTTAACACCCCGTGCAGTCTTATTGTTTTACTTTTTTTCAAATTCTTTGAACTCAGGTTTACTAATTCCTTCATCTTTGAATCTTAGCAAATCACCAATAATCGTCATATCTGAATAACCAAGTTCTGTTGATGCTCTTTCCACAAAAGGGTCACAACCTGCTGAGTCAACCTCTTCACCGGTTACTGTATCGTAACAAACATCTTTTACAAAGACATTTTTATCGGTTACAAATCGGCCATCACGGAAGATTACAAATGGTTCATGATCTGGAGAAAATATATCTGAACCAAATTGCAAGTCACCTTTCGTTTCAAGTCCCATGAGATGAAGAATTGTAGGACGAAGATCGATTTGACCAGATACTTCATCGATTGTTTCACCTTCACCATAACCCGGGATATGAATGTATAGAGGCACTCTTTGTTGCTTTGCATTATCATAAGGAGTAATTTCTTTATCTAGATACATACCCATTGCTTTATTATGATTTTCGGAAATACCATAATGATCACCATACATGACTATAATCGAATTATCGTAAAGTCCTTTATCTTTCAGTTCTTCAAATAGAACTTTTATAGCCTCATCCGTATATCGAACTGTTTGAAAATATTGGTTTAAAGTTGTTGAATTAGAATCAAAAGCTTCTATTAACTTATCTTCTTCGTTTAAGTCGAAAGGGAAGTGATTTGTTAAAGTAATGAGACGAGAGTAGAAAGGTTGTTGCATTTCTTGCATATGAGCAACAGATTGCTCAACAAACGGGATGTCTTTCATACCCCAGTTAACTGAGTTTTCATCACTTACTTCAAAACTTTCAACATCATAAAACTTTTCTATATTTAATGCATCATACATAATGTCGCGGTTCCAAAAACTACGTCCATTTGCATGTAACACATTTGTGAAATAGCCATTGTCACCAAGACGTTCAGATAATGAATCATATGTGTTTCCACTATGAGTGAAGAAAACAGCACCACCATTTACACCGTATAAAGAATTTTCAAGTATAAATTCAGAATCGGATGTCTTCCCAAGACCTGTCTGATGGTAAAAATCAGAGAAATAAAATGTGTCTGGATCTTTTGTTAGATCATTTAAGAATGGAGTAATCACTTGCCCATTCATTTCCTCATTAATAACAAAAGATTGAACAGATTCTAATGACACCGCAATTATATTCCGGCCTTTCGCTATACCAAACTTCTCTGGATCTGGCTCAGCATAATTTGCGTTAATATGGTTACTCACTTCTACAAGCTCACTGCCATCCGCAAGAACTCTTTGTGCATGTGATTTTGTTTGTAAGACAATATCATAGAGATGATAATTGTAAGCTCCAATATTTTTAACTAACAATTCTCTATCAAAACTTCGTGTAAGAAGTTGCGGTCTTTGTGCTTCAGCCAAACTTAAGTTCAACATCATAACAACCGCTGTCATTACAAAGTACAATTTTTTCGTCGTTTTTCCTGAGTATTCGGCATGCTCTACTTTAGGAATAAAACGAATCGCCAACAAGATAATCAATACATCTGAAAAGAAAAGCATATCTGTCAAATGCATATTACCAGTAACCGATGAGGATAAATCGCCAAAGTTGTTCGTTTGAAATAACACAGGTAACGTAATGAAATCGTTAAAAAATCTATAAAATACAGCATTACTTAACATTACTATTGAAGTAAATATACTTACTGTTAGAATATATATATTTCGTTTCTTCGCGCTTTTCATGAATAACGCAAGGCCGTATATAAATAATAAGAAGCTAAGTGGATTCAAAAGCAAGATGAATTCTTGCATCTTATTATCCATTTTCATATTAAAACTAGTGATATAGCCTATATAAGTCGTAATCCATGTTGCAACAATTGCAATGATGAGCACGGAATGTCTTGACCAACTAAATTTCTTCATTCCTTCTCTTCCTTTCAAAATTAGCTTTGGAGTAATTTCTGTTCTCCTATTTATTATTTGGTTACATATACATTAGACGGCTGACATCATGAAAAGTTTCATTTTCATGTGATAACGGGTCAAAAGCCCACATTAAACAGTACTATTTACGTATACATTGATAATTGTTGTCGTAAAATAAGCACCGCTTTTAAATAATCTTCTTGTAACAATAAACCACTATCATAGAGGTCTTTCACTTCCAATTGCATTAACATTATATCATCTTTTCTATTTCCAGCGTAAACATATATACCAAACCTTTTCAATAATAAAATAACACTATATAGATCTTTCATAAGTTATCAACCTTAGTGCAAATAATTTGCCGTTTTTCTGTAAAAATCTGAGCAACAGGGATATCGTGATTCTCCGCTGGAACACCACTAGTGATTTGACACTCAAAAGCAAGCGATATAGAAATGCCTTTAAAGTTTTTAATATAGCGATCATAATAGCCACCACCAAAACCAATTCGATAACCTCTTGTTGTGTAAACTACACCTGGAACGATTTGTAAGTCAATGCTTTCTTTTGGTACAGATTCAGTTTTATTAATTATTGGTTCTAATAATCGATCATAAACAATTTCCAAATTATTAAAAGATAGTATATTACGAAAATCCATATCTCTGGTTTCAGGTAAACATTTTGGAACTGCAATCTTCTTATTCAAAGCCCAAGCGGCTTCTATTATAGCTCTAGTGTCTACTTCAGGAAATCTTGAAATGGTAATACCTATTGTTTCAGCATTCTTAAATTCCTTGGAAGTAATAATACGTTCTGTGATTTTGCATGAGAGTTGCTCATGCTCAGTCTTTTCCATCTTATTCAAGACAGCAAGCATATCGTTCCTCATTATCTTCTTATTCATGTCTATACCCCCTGTCAGAAATAAAAAACCAAAACCGGCTGGTTTTGGCATGAGCGATTATTTCGTTTCACGGTGCAAAGTTTGTTTCTTTTCACGTGAGCAGTATTTTTTCATTTCTAGACGTTCTGGATTGTTACGCTT
>NZ_JBHUGI010000002.1:0-55964 GCF_042681925.1 Sporosarcina siberiensis | reverse complement strand
ATATATATATATATGAGCATGATTTATACGACTTTTTAATTATAACACATCAATTCGAAATATCCAATAAAAAGAATGAAATATCCTTTACACTTATCCTATGGTAAAATGGGATTAATGGAACAAATTTAGGAGTGGTAAAATGGACTTTTCAATAATACTAATAGCAATAGGAATTATTATCGTATTTGCTTCGTTTTTTCTTAATAATACAGATAAACACGCCGACGAATTGGAAAAGGTTTCAATAAGTTTACATCAAGAAACAAATGGATTAAAAAAACGGCTTAAAGCAGTTGAAGAAGAATTGATGATTGGTATTAACCCAGTATCTACTAATTCCCAAAATACATTCCGAGAAAAACCAATTCATGAGATTATTGTAAATCAAATTCTTACATTGAAGTCACAAGGTTATTCAATTGACGATATCGCGGAACGTGCATCCTTAACAAAAGAACAAGTAAGTTCTGTTCTCCAATCGAAGGGAGCGATTGGATGATTCGCGACATCTTGCGTACGATTGGAGTCGCTTGTATTCTAACAGGAACATTCCTTTTCTTCGAAAATACAGGTAAGGAACCCATAAATAATGACGCCTCCCAACAAGACCTTCAAATTAAAGACTTAGAAGATAAATTAAGTGCTACACAAAACGAACTTTCTAAACTACAGACAGCAACTTCCGTTTCCCAGAAGAGCAAGACCGAAAAATCGGAAGATGAAAATAAAATTGTGGAAAAAGAGTCCGAATCCGAAACGGAAATAATAATAAAAACTTTATTTACGATTCAACCAGGGACAGATTCAACATCCGTAGGCTATGAATTGCTACGGCAAGGTCTTATAAAAGATAATATCGATTTCGAAACATATCTCACTACAGAAAACCTATCTGGTAAAATACAGATAGGCGAATACGAGCTCGACTCCTCAATGGACATTAAGACCATCGTTGAACTGATTACAAAATGAAAAAACCGACTCAGCCATTATTACTACAGCTGAGTCGGTTTTTTTAGGTATTCTTCTTTAAATATATTTAGGAACGAATACACACTCTTCATTACCTCTAAACTCTATTCTTTATCCGCGCCTTCAAAAGGTGGTTTTATATCTTCGACAACAGAAGAATTTTTAATTTCACTAGCTTTTTTCGCCTTTAATTCGAAATACTTATCAACAGCTTCTACAGCGATATCATTTTGGTGAGATTCATATTTAGAGCGATTTGTTGACACATGTGGAATTAATACGGCATAAGCAATCTCTGGATTTTCATAAGGTGCATAACCTACATGCGACAAATTAACCGTTTTATAATAAACACCATCTACTGTAACTTCGGATTGGGCTGTTCCAGTTTTTCCAGCAGCATTATACGGCTTATTGGCAAACCAATTTTTTGCAGTTCCGTATTGTCCGTAATACGTATAATTCATTCCCCGTTGAACTTGTTTTATTTCTTCATTTGTATTATTAATTCGATTTAAAATATTGATTTTGCTTTCTTGGATTAAAGGTCCGAAATGTTGTCCATTTATAGACGGTTCACGAATTTCTTTTAATACCTTTGGAGCAATACGGTAACCATCATTCGCGATTGTTGAAACAAACTGTGCAAGTTGAAGCGTTGTATACGTTGCATATTGTCCAATTGCATAATCCAAAATCAGTCCTGGAAATTCAGGTTCCGTAGTGTAACCTATTGCTTCACCAGGTAAATCAATACCGGTTTTCGTTCCAAGACCAAACGATTTAAACGCATTGCTCATCACATCAAATGCATGATCTTTATCTAAGGATAACCTACCGCCCCTTCGATAAGTGCCGTTACCGATTGCAATCGCTGTTTTAAACATATAAACGTTTGATGATCTACCAATTGCCACTATGTCATTTACCGGAATCTGTCTAAATGATTGGTTGAACAAAGAACTTTTATTGCTCGTACCTGTCATTTCAAGCATTTCATCAATTTTTGTTTCACCGATTCTTGCCGCACCTTCTTGATAACCTGTAAGTAATGTCGCCATCTTAACTGTTGAACCGGCTTCATATGCAGCTGTAAAGGTACCAAAAGCATAATCTCGGATTTCTCTTTTACCGCTTTCCTTATTTGTAACAACTTGTTTCCCAATTAATGAGAGTACTTCTCCATTTTTAGGATTCATCATTACAAGGAAAGCTTTATCCAATGCTTGGGAATTGGGTCCTGCTTTTAATTCTAATAACTTCTTAGAAACTATTTCTTCAAGAGCAAATTCTAACTCACTATCGATTGTTAAAATTAAATCTTTCCCCGGCTCGCCTTCCTTTACGGTTTTTGTTTCTACAACACGGCCAGTTCTATCTTTAATGTTTTTAACAATTGTCTTTTGACCTTTCAATAAATCTTCATAATACTGTTCTACAAAGCTTCTACCCACTCGGTCGTTCCTAGAATAGTCTCTCCATAAATAATAATCTACATCTGACTTTGGAATACCCTCTGTCGGACTCGTAGTAGTTCCAAGTATTGTACTCAGAGATTTACGAACTCTTTCCCAATCCGTAGTTGTATTAACACCCACGAGTTCTGGCTCACTTAAGTGCTCTGAAACAACAGCAAACTCTCTGTCTGTGACATCCCCACTTTTAATAATTTGTGGTGAAAAGGCATACCCCGACATCATTTCACGATAGATCGCTAGAACCTCTAGATCCTCATCGGTAAATGAAGCTAACTCCTCTTTAGTAATCCGTTCACGAGTTAATCGGTTTATTTCTCTTTGAGCTTTTCCATCTTTTAATTCAGGATCCTCAAAAATCTTCTTTTTTTCTTTTTCTGTTATTTTATTACTAGCTTCTTCACTATTGTTTAAAATCCAAAAGTCCCTTTTGTCTCCAGTTGTAATACGGTTTGTGCTTTGTTCAATTAACTCTGATAGTTTTTTTGCTGTTATCAGCATTTCAGCTGTTGTAGTACCTGTCGATTTCGTATATGTAATTGCATTTTTAGGCTCATTATCAACAAGGATTCGTCCATCTCTGTCAAATATTCGTCCACGAGGTACACTCGTATTAATCGGTATTTCTTCTGTTTGTTTAAGTTTCATTACATAGTCTTCACCTTTTACAATTTGTAAATAGCCCAGACGAAAAATGAGCAGTGAAAAAAGAATAAATATTGCGAAGAAAAGAAAGTTCATTCTAAAAGCGGTGCTTTTTCGTTGCCGTACCTTTGCCTGATCTACTTTGTTGCCTTGTTTAGTCACAATTCGACTCCCTCCTATTCTTCTTTATGAATTATAACATTCAAAAATGAAAAGCACACACCTTGACGAACAAGGTGTGTGCTTTGTTTCATTATCAAGAAATTATTTTCCGTAACGTTTTGCAACTTCATCCCAGTTAACTACATTCCAAAATGCTGAAATGTAATCTGGACGACGGTTTTGGTAGTTTAAGTAGTATGCATGTTCCCAAACGTCAAGGCCAAGAAGTGGTGTTTTGCCTTCCATTAGTGGCGAATCTTGGTTTGGTGTAGACATAATTTCAAGTCCACCATCATTTAATACTAGCCAAGCCCAACCTGAACCAAAACGTGTTGCTCCAGCTTTAGCAAACTCTTCTTTAAACTTATCAAAGCTACCAAACTTTTTATCGATATCTTCAGCAAGTGCGCCTGTTGGATTTCCGCCGCCTTCTGGTGAAAGTACTTCCCAGAAAAGTGAGTGGTTTGCATGTCCCCCACCGTTATTGCGAACTGCAGTACGGATGTTTTCAGGAATTGCATCCATATTAGAAATTAAATCTTCAACAGATTTACTTTGAAGTTCTTCATTTCCTTCTAGTGCATTATTTACATTTGTGATATAAGCATTATGATGTTTTGTGTGATGAATATTCATCGTCTCTTTGTCGAAGTGTGGTTCAAGTGCGTCATAAGCATAAGGTAATTCTGGTAATTTATAAGCCATTTGTCTTTTCCTCCTTGAGAGATTAAATTCTTTACTACATCCTTAACATTAACAAAGTTATGATGTCTGTTCAAATAAAATGGACTATTGCACTATCAAAATTCAGAATATGCTAAATTTTATTTAATAAAAATGAAGAATATGACAATCATCACAATCATTAGTGTCCCTTTTGTAATAACCGATGTTAAAAATCCAATTAGCGAACCAATCCCTGTTTTCAGTGCTTGTTTAAAACCACTCCGAGTGACTATTAATTCTGCAAGGACTGCTCCAAGGAATGGCCCCAATATAATACCAGCAACCGGAATGACAAACGGGCCGATTAGCAAACCGATCGTACTGCCCCACATCCCTGCTTTTGATCCACCAAATTTTTGAACACCAAGTAAACTTGACAACATATCAGCACCAAATAATAAAACGATAAACAAAACTTGGATACTCCAAAATAACCAATTCATTCCATCAAAAGTGACCAATAAACCATAGGAAAGGAATCCCAATCCCATAAATAATGCGGACGGAATAATTGGATAAACGAGACCTACTAACGCAATGATAAAAAACAATATCGCGACGTTTATACCAATTAGCTCCATTTAGAAACCCTCCTATTACTCATTATTAACCACGTTTACCAAGAATCGCTTCTGCGATATTTACTGCATGGTCTCCGATTCGTTCTAAATTTGAAACGATATCAACAAAAACCATACCTCCTTGTGCCGTACAACTACCATCGTTTAGACGAAGAATGTGGTTTTTTCTGAATTTCCGTTCCATTTTGTCAATCAAATCTTCTTTTTCTGCCACAGTTCTTGCTAAATCCATATCATTTAAATCTAATGAATCAACTGCTTTTTGAACAGTTTCAATTGTTAAAGTGAACATTTCAGCAAGATCATTCATTGCATTCTCTGTTAATTTGACTCGATTTAAGTCTCGAAAATCAATGAGTTCAATAATGTTTTCAAAATGGTCACCAATTCGCTCGATATCACGGACGGTTTCCATAAGCATTACATGACGAACAGATTCAACAGTAGAAATACTTACAGCAGAAATCTCTATTAAATAATCAGTTATTCTGCGATCTAAATTATTAATAGCATCTTCTAATTGATACGCTGTTTCAGCATGTTTTTTATTACCTGTTTTCAAGTATTCATATGATTCCTTTAAACCTTGAATACTAAACTCGCCCATGCGAACAATTTCTTCCTTCGCTTGCCCAATCGCTATTGCAGGAGATTGCTCGATAAAATGCCGATCCAAATGTTTTGGTTTAAATTCAATTGTCACATCTTCGCCTGGTATAAGCTTTGTTACAAGATAAGCCCACAAACCAATAAGCGGAAATTGAATAATTGTATTGGCGACGTTAAATGAACCATGAGCAAATGCAATTTGCATTTTATTTTCTAACGCCAATATCGATGAAAGTGAAGTAACATAAGATGTGAATGGTATCAGTATAAGTAAAAATATAACGGTTCCTAGAATATTAAATAAGACATGTACCGCGGCAGCTCGTCTCGCTGCAACAGACGCACCAATTGAAGCTAAAACAGCCGTAATCGTTGTACCAACGTTATCTCCAAAAAGGATTGGAAGCGCGGCTTTTAAATCAATAAGGTTTTCTGCATATAATCCTTGGAGAATCCCAACAGTCGCACTTGAGCTCTGTACTATCAAAGTAAAGACTGTTCCTACAATAACACCCAATATCGGTTTATCACTCATTGATATTGTAAGGTCGGTAAATGCCTGCAATCCTCTAAGGGGCTCCATTCCACCACTCATTAATTCAAGGCCAAGAAAAAGTCCCCCAAAACCAAAAATGACTTCTCCCATATTTTTAATAGAATTCTTTTTCATAAAGAAGATTAGAAATGCGCCAACTGCCATAATCGGCAGAGCATAGGCGCCAACATCTAGACCAATAATAAATGCTGTAATTGTTGTTCCAATATTCGCACCCATTATTACGCCTATTGCTTGCCTTAGTGTCATAAATCCTGCACTTACAAGGCCGATTGTTATAACTGTAGTTCCTGAACTGGATTGAATAAGGACTGTTACGACAATTCCAACCAAAATACCCATAAAAGGATTCGTAGTAAAACGATCTAGAATTTCGCGAAGTCTATCCCCCGCTGCTTTTTGAAGTCCATCACCCATATACTTTATTGAGAACAAAAAGATACCAAGTCCTCCGAAAAACTGGAACAGCATTTCCTGCCAGTTTAAATCCATTCCACAGTCAACTCCAATCACACTTTTTTCATTCAATCTTATTATGATGATACATGTCGACTAATGTAAATAGATAGGAACCAATCTTTACAATACCTTAACAATTGACTGGAGAAAAAGTCATCAAACTGTTGAATCTTTCTTTAATAAGTTCCTCTTCAATGATGATAGACTGTTGAGAGAGCTAGGAGGTGCGTCGATGAAGATACACAAAATATTTAGCGCAAGCTTTTTCGAACCAAAGAAGCTTGCTGCATTTAGATTGTTATCTATTGGAAAAGTGTTTAAATATGTTTTTGTTTTTATTTTTATTTTCACTATTATTTCGTTTTCTCGATTCTTAGTTGGTGATGCGATTCTTTTTGAAGATTCTCCGGAGTTAATGGAATATAGTAAAAGAATTGGTTGGCTCATCTATCCAATTGCTTTCATGATGCAACTAGTCATTAACACTTTTTATATTTTTATACGGATTAGTGTTTTTGCTTATGTTGGTTCTTTGCTATTAAAGCTAATGAAGAGACGTGGGGAATTTCTTCATATATGGAGAACTTCAGCAATTGCAATTACGGTTCCTATTTTATTCGCCATTGCATTTGACTTTTTTCCAATCTTAGCAAATTACAGTATACTATTCACTTCAATTATTCATATAATTTACATAGTATTGGCCATCAGGTACTATCCAAAAAAACCTAAATGAATAACTCTCCTTTTCACACATATAGTGTTGAAGGGGGGAATTTCATGAGAATACTAGTACTCGCAGTTGTGTTATTCATTATCATTCACTTCGTTCGCATTGACCTCATGTCTGGTACAATTCCTATTGCGGCATTTGCAACTCAAGAAAGCCAATCAGTACAATGCGATGAAACAGAAACTTTTTCAATCGCTATAGCGTCTGTTACTGGGGATACGATTGAAGCGCTGTTTGCACTTTACCCAGATCCGACCAAAAGTTTTTTAGACAGATTAAATGATTTCTATAAATTAAATCCTCATCTACAACATCAAGACATTGTTGGTGGAGAGAAAATAGTTTTACCTCTCTATAGAATAGATGCCAATAATTGTTTAGATTCAAAGATATAAGGGTTGTCTCTTGTCTTTTTGAACTATTGATTGATAAAATAGAAAGTAGTGAACCGGCTAAGGCCATCTAAGGAGAGAATATAAATGAGTGCTATTACACACAGATCTAAAACACGTCCCGTCCGAGTCGGTAATTTAACGATTGGCGGTAGCGATGAGCTATTTATTCAAAGTATGACTACTACCAAAACACATGATGTTGAAGAAACTGTAAAAGAAATATTACGACTTGAAGAAGCTGGATGTCAAATCGTTCGTGTCGCATGTCCTGATGAGCGTGCAGCGTATTCAATTGCAGAAATAAAAAAACAAATAAACATTCCACTTGTAGTGGATATTCATTTCAGTTATAAATTGGCTTTGATTGCAATTGAACAAGGTGCCGATAAAATACGAATAAATCCTGGTAATATTGGACGCGATCGATATGTTAGAGAAGTTGTCAATGCTGCAAAAGCCAAAGGGATTCCAATCCGTATTGGTGTAAACGCCGGCTCTCTTGAGAAATCTATTCTTGAAAAGTATGGTTATCCTACCGCAGAAGGTATGGTTGAAAGTGCTCTCTATCATATTAAAATATTAGAAGATCTTGATTTTCACGACATTATCGTGTCACTTAAAGCATCCGATGTAAATCTTGCAGTGGATGCATATATGAAGGCTTCAGCAGCATTCGATTATCCATTACATCTGGGTATTACAGAATCAGGAACTCTATTTGCCGGCTCTATTAAAAGTGCTGCAGGTTTAGGCACACTTCTATCCGCTGGTATCGGTAATACGATGCGTGTGTCCCTCAGTGCAGATCCTGTACAAGAAGTTAAAGTTGCAAGAGAGCTGCTAAAAGTATTCGCATTGTCTTCCGATTCTGCAACTCTAATTTCTTGTCCGACATGTGGACGTATTGAAATTGATTTAATTTCAATTGCAAACGAAGTTGAAGAATACATTTCAACAATCAAAGCACCTATTAAAGTTGCTGTACTCGGTTGCGCTGTAAACGGACCAGGAGAAGCAAGAGAAGCAGACATTGGTATTGCCGGCGCTCGCGGTGAAGGTTTATTATTCATGAAGGGCGAAATTGTCCGTAAAGTTCCTGAGGAAACAATGGTTGAAGAACTTAAGATTGAAATCGATAAGCTCGCTGAAGAGTACTTCGAAAAGAAAAGACAAGAAAATCTACTGATTGAAGCGGAAAAAGCAAAATGAGAAATCTTCGTTTTGGCATAGATATAGACGGAACAGTAACTTGTCCAACGTCTCTTCTGCCTCACATCAATAAACAATTTGGTTGTGAATTAATATTAGAGGATATAAAAGAATATGACTTAACTAAGGCCTTTCCAATTGATGAGAAAACATTTTATGAGTGGTACAAAGAAGCTGAGCCTCATATTTATGAAACTTCTGCTGCCCAACCATTCGCTCAAGAGGTTTTATCATCTTGGATAACTCAGTTCGAACTCTTTTATATTTCTGCACGTGGAAATCATGTCTTTCAAGGTACCCAAGAATGGTTTACAAGGGAAGAAATTCCTTTTGATCATATCGAACTTACCGGAAGTCACCAAAAGATTGAGACAGCAAAAAAGTTTGCTGTCGATGCATTTTTCGAGGACAAGCATGATAACGCAGTAGAGATACATGAAGAGCTTCAAATTCCTGTTCTATTATTTGATACACCCTACAACCGAATGACGATTCCCGATGGCGTCATACGCGTATACGATTGGCAGGAAGCGAACAAGTGGATACAACACTTATTCGCAACTGAATAACTATTATAGTAATAAAAAAAGACCTGTGTAAATCACAGGTCTTTTTCTATGCACTTATACACAAAGGACATTTACCGTAAATTTCAAACTTATGTCCTTCGACTTCATAATTCGGCAAGTTAACAGCAATCATTTCCATCGGACAGTCTGCAATACTACGTGTTTTACCACATGCAGTACAAATAAAGTGATGGTGGTGAACTCCAGGGTCGCACTGCATTCGAAAATGTCGTTCACCAGATAAATCCGTTTCTTCCAATATGTTAAGTTCCGCAAATGTAGCTAAGTTTCGATAGATTGTATCGAAACTTATACCCGGGTTCTCTATCTCCATGAAACCTCTAACATCTGCCGCAGTCATATATCGATCATTCTTTGAAAACAACTGTAAAATCGTTTCCCTATTTTTTGTACGTTTAAATTGTTTGTCCTGAAGTATTCTCCACGCCTCGTCTAATGTCATATAATTTCCCCCTCTATATGCGCACTGCGTCTACTCTGTGCTTTTTTCATGATAAGGACAATTAATAAAATAATAATCGACGTAACTACAATCGTACCACCAGGTGCAATATCTAAATAAAATGCTGAAGTAAGACCAATAAGTACCGCTACCTCTCCAAATATAATGGAATAGATCATAGCAGCTTTAAAACTTTTCGCAATTTGAATTGCTGCAGCGACGGGAATTGTCATCAAAGAAGAGACGAGTAGTATTCCAACAATCCGCATTGATGCGCCAATAACAAGCGCAGTAATAATCATAAAAAACATCTGAATGTATTTCGAATTTATTCCAGAAACCTTCGAGTATTCAGCATCAAATGACAACACGAATAGTTCTTTATAAAGAAATCGAATATACCCAATAACAACAATTGCAATTATAATCACTATAAGTAAATCTTGTCTGCTCACCGCGGAAACCGAACCAAATAAATAGCCAATTAAATCTGAACTGAAACCTTTTGAAAGTGAAATAAATATAGCTCCAATACCAATTCCGGCCGAAAGAATTACCGGAATAGCTAGTTCCTCGTAATGGCGATACGTGCCTCTTAATTTCTCAATGAGCAACGATCCCCCAACAGCGGCTCCAATACCAAGATAAACTGGATTCAGTGCAGCGAAGAAAAGAACTTGCTGACTAAGATACAAACTTCCAGCAATTCCAGCAAGTGCAACGTGACTCAAAGCATCTGCGATTAAAGCAAGTCGTCGAACGACAATAAATAATCCTAGAAGAGGTGCAATTACACCAATAATTAGTCCGGAAAGAAATGCGTTTTGTAAAAATTCATAAGATAGAATTGCACTAATCATTCTTCAGCCCCCAATTCGTGCTGATGAACGCGTCTTACAGGATGTCCGTACCATTTCGAGATTTTTTCATCGTTCATTCTTTTATAATCGGACTGAATGCCGTGGAAATGAATTGTACGATTTAAACAAGCGACATGTGTTGCCAAATCAGTCACTAAATCGATTTCATGTGTAACGAGTAGAATAGCAATACCATGGTCACGATTTAAATCATTGAGCATAGAATAAAACGAACTTACATTTTGTTGATCTATACCCACGGTTGGTTCATCCATCACAAGGAGCTCCGGTTCACCTGCTAATGCCCGTGCAATAAATACCCTTTGCTGCTGGCCACCAGATAATTCACCAATATTTCTACCGGAAAAATGATCCATTCCAACAATCTTTAATGCTTCAATAGCTTTCAGTTCTTCATTTTTTGAAAAACGTTTAAACAAACCTCTTTTCCGAGTTAAGCCACTGCGTACAACTTCTAAAACAGTCGCCGGAAAACCAGAGTTAAATGAATTCGATTTTTGTGACACATACCCGATTAGTTCTCTATGTTTAAATGAATCTAGTTCCACTCCAAATAACTTAACCGTACCTGAATCAGGTTTTAGTAAACCAAGAATGATATTAATTAGCGTAGACTTACCGGATCCATTGGGACCTATGAGAGCCCAAAACTCACCATTTTCAACTTTTAAAGAAATGTCTTCCAAAACAGCCGTGTGTCCATAATTAAAATTTACATTGTCTAGTTCAATTATTGTATTGTTTTTCATATTTTTTTCCTTTCCGCTCAATTAGGAATCATTCCGATTGATATTTGAAATTATAAACTATGATTGACCAAAGAACAACCATTTAAGAAAGGAAGGATTTATGTATGGATTATGCTCAATTTTTAAACGAAGTAAAAACAAGAAGCGATCATGACGTACAAGAAATTGCAAGCAGTTACGGAATAGACTTTGAAATTTCTGAAATTCAAGCACTACGTCCATTGGTAAATGAAATATCATTCCATTGGGTACTAACGGGTATACCCGAAACTTTTATTAAAAAAGTACAAAGCGCTATAGGATTTGACAAGACTGAACAACTATTTCGTATGTATATGGATGTAAAACGATAAAGAATCCCGTCTGCTTATATTCTTAAGCAGACGGGATTTGTTTTCAGATTCTATTTCAATAGAATCAAACTTTCAGTAATTCTATCTTATCAGGCTGAAATGATTTTGCTTTAAACATTTCGATTTCATACTGATATGGAGCTTTTTTGTTTTTTGGATCTGCACCGACAAAAGGTGTTTCCAAAATTTTAGGTATTTCTTTAAAATCTGGATGATGAACAATAAACGATAGTGGTTCAAAGCCAATTTCACCAAAACCAATATTCTCATGTCGATCCTTCATTGCACCACGAATGTTTTTACTATCGTTCACATGGATGACCGAAATACGGTCATTCCCAACGATTCGATCAAACTCATCGAGCACACCACTAAAATCATTGACGATATCATAACCTGCATCATGGACGTGACATGTATCAAAACAGACAGATAGTCGATGATTATGTGTCACACCGTCTATAATCGCGGCAATTTCATCAAAACTACGACCACATTCCGTCCCTTTACCCGCCATCGTTTCTAAGGCAATTCGAACAGGATAATCTTGGGATAAAACCTCGTTTAATCCTTCAATAATTTTCGCGATTCCCTTTTCGGCTCCCGCGGTTACATGCGCACCTGGATGCAAAACAATTTGATTCGAACCAAGTGCAGCAGTTCGTTCAATTTCTTTTTGTAAAAACTCAACACCAAGAGCAAATGTCTCTGGTTTAAACGTATTTGCAAGATTTATTATATAAGGTGCATGGACAACGATATTATCTATACCGTTATCCAACATATGCTTGCGACCTGCTTCTATATTTAGTTCTTCGATTGGTTTTCTCCGCGTGTTTTGCGGAGCTCCAGTATAAATCATAAAAGTAGAAGCTCCATAGCTTAAAGCGTCCTCACTCGAACCAAGTAACATTTTACTGCCACTCATCGAAACATGAGATCCAAGAAGTAAACGTGTCTCATTTGTCATTTTTTACGCTTAATTCTCCTTTCCCGCTTCTTCATTTCCTCCATTTTTTGCGTCATTTTCTTTTTATAACCCGGTTTAACTTTAGCGGGTTTTCGTACAAACGAAGCAACTTTCCGGTCGATGTCGTCAACTGTCTTAACACGGATTTTTCTTGAGTGACGTTCTTTTACTTCTACCCATGCTCCATCTTTAACTTCTTCGTGAACAAATGGAATTCCCATCTGTTCAATCCGAATCACTTTATCTTCTTCAGATGGATCGTATAGAGTGATCGCATTACCTTCAAGACCTGCGCGAGCAGTACGTCCAACACGATGTATGAAGAACTCAAGTTCGTCTGGAAGTTCATAATTAATAACATGACTCACGCCGGGGATATCGATTCCTCGAGCGGCAAGATCTGTCGCAACGATGAATTGGAAATCAAGATCACGAATTCTTTTCATCATTCGAGTTCGCTCACGAGACGTTAAATCACCGTGTATGCGTCCCGTTTTAATACCAGATTCTGCAAGGAAATTTGCAAGATTATCAGCATTTTGTCTTGTATTCGTAAATATAATTGCTAAATAGGGAGATATTCCACCCATTACTTGCAATAATTTTTTCTGCCTGTCCATTCCACGAACTGGAACGAGCGAATAATGCATTCCTTCGGTTAGAGATTTACTCTTACCAATTTGAACATGCGCCGGCGATTCCATATACTTCGTTAGGAATGGTTTAAGATTTTCTGGAATTGTCGCTGAAAAGACATACATTTCTAGATTCGTGGGCATTTTTGATGCGAATTTATCAATATCTTCGATAAAGCCCATATCAAATGCAAGGTCTGCTTCATCAATGACAAGTATTTTCGCTGTATGAATTCCAAGTGCACCCTTTTCAGCCATATAGCTAATTCTACCAGGTGTACCTACGACAATATGTGGATTGGATTTGAGTCTATCAACAGATCTTTCTTTATCTGTTCCTCCAATTAGTAACGTCGATCGAATCTCTGTGCCTTCTGTCATCTTTGTTAATTCGTTATAAAGCTGTGTAGCTAGTTCCCTCGTTGGTGCAACAACAACTGCTTGCAAATCCTTCAACGAAGCATTTGTCCGCTCAAGTATTGGAATAAGAAAACTATGTGATTTCCCTGTCCCCGTATGTGCTTGACCAATGGCACTTGTTCCTTTCAGAATAAGTGGAATGATTTCTTTTTGAATCGGCGTCGGACCTGTAAAACCGAGCTTATCAATTGCTTCCCGAATGAACGGTTTAAAATTATAATCTGTGAATTTCGACATTTAAATGCCTCCTAACCTATTCCTATTGTATCATGATTCTGTTCCGTAGTATGAGATTTTTGCATAGTATACAATGTGTTCGTTTAATTCTTTACTGACGAAAGGAGTATAAAATGAGATATCAGTCCTTTTATCCATTCGAGCGGCAGCAATCTCCTCCGCATCCTTTGGGACAACCGGGCTTTCGTACGCCGCCTTTTCAAGGTCAACAACAAGCCCCTATGCAACCGTTTCAAGCTAGACCAATGAATAACAGTCCCTATCCGGGTCAAATGCAAGGAGCGCCCCCACAAGGTCCTTCAAAAATGGAGTCCTATATGGAAACTGCTAATCGTTTTTTAAATACTGCACAACAATACGCACCCGTTGTACAGCAGTTTGCACCAATGATGCAAAACTTACCTGCAATGTGGAGACTTTACAAAGGATTTCAATCACTTCCATCAACCGGACCAGCTGAGACAACTGGACCAACTTTTGCAAATAGATCAGCACCTACGGCAGCACAAAATGCTGCGCCAATCGGAAATCCTATGCAATCGATACCACGAATCTTTCAGCCTCCCGGGTTATAACTTTGAAACAACTACCAAACTCCGTTATAATAGATTACAAATCCTATTTGAGGAGTGGAGTAGATGAAGGTATTAAAGATTACCCCAAGAGGCTATTGTTACGGGGTTGTCGATGCAATGATTATTGCTAGAAATGCAGCACTCGATAAAACGTTACCAAGACCCATTTTTATTTTAGGTATGATTGTCCACAATAAACATGTAACAGACGCATTCGAAGAAGACGGTATTGTTACATTAGATGGAGAAAACAGACTTGAAATTCTTGAAAAAGTAGAAAAAGGAACTGTTATTTTTACAGCACACGGCGTTTCTCCTGAGGTAAGAGAGCTTGCAAAAAGAAAAGGTCTTGTTTCAATAGATGCTACTTGTCCGGATGTTACAGTTACCCATGATTTGATAGAAGAAATGACCCAAGATGGATACGACGTTATTTATATTGGTAAAAAACATCATCCTGAACCTGAGGGTGCGATTGGTGTTGCCCCTAACTCGGTTCACCTTATTGAAACAATTGAAGATATAAATGCTTTAACAGTAATAAATGAAAAACTTGTCGTTACCAATCAAACCACAATGAGTCAATGGGATGTAGCTCACCTCATGGAAGCATTACAAGTAAAATATCCACATATTGAAATACATCAAGAAATTTGCCTTGCAACTCAAGTTAGACAAGAAGCAGTTGCAGAACAAGCTGGTGAAGCAGAGCTTTTAATTGTTGTGGGAGATCCTTTGAGCAATAACTCAAATCGCTTGACCCAAGTATCCGTGGAAATTGCAAATACGCCTTCATACAGAATTTCAGATGTTTCTGAACTTGAAATTTCTTGGTTAGAAGGTATTGAAACGGTAGCTGTGACTGCTGGAGCATCGACTCCGACTCTTGTAGTTAGAGAAGTTACTGCTTTCCTTGAAAACTTTAAACAAGATGACCCAACTACACATAATCCAGAAAAGAAATTCAAGTTAGAACGAATTCTTCCAAGAATTAAAAATCCACAACCAGTTGTAAGAATAGAACCTTATGCATAATAATAAAACCGGCCTATTTTAACTAGATGGCCGGTTTTATTTTTTTAACATCAGATAAATTGAAACGGTTCAGTAATAATTTTAGATTCATAAAACTCAACATTATATTTTGCTGTGAGACAGGCTTGAGTCATATATTTTGCAACACCTTGTATCATTACTTTTTCAATATTATGCCCAGGATCTACTATATTTAAACCAATTGCTTCAGCATCATGTGCGATATGGTAATATAAATCTCCGGTTACAAGAACATCTGCCCCTTTTCGTTTAGCTGCATGAATATACTTGTTACCATCACCACCGAGTACTGCAACTTTGCGAATAATTGCAGTGGGATCTCCTACAAATCGAACAGCTGGAACATTAAAAACCGATTTTACATGTCCTGCAAACTTTTCAAGTGTCAACTCTTCTTTTAGTTTTCCAATACGCCCTAAACCAAGTTCGTTTGTCTGCTGATCCAATCTGATGTAATCGTATGCCGGTTCTTCGTATGGATGTGCTTTAACCATCGCCTTTAATACTCTCTGTTTAAGGTGTTCCGGTAAAACTACTTCGATTTTTTCTTCGGCCACACTTTCCATTTCATCGACACTTCCTATAAAAGGGTTGGCCCCTTCACTAGGAGTAAAACGACCAGTTCCACTAGAAGTAAAACTGCATCCTTTATAATCTCCAATTGCGCCTGCACCCGCTCCCGCTAATGCTTGTCGAAGTGCATCGGCATGGGAAACAGGACTAAATACCGATAATTTATACAACGATTCAGAATAAGTTACTTCCACAACATCAGTGTCTTGCAGTTCTAGTAAATTCGCAAGCATATCATTCACTCCACCAGTTGCTACATCTAAATTTGTATGTGCTGCATAAACGGAAAGATTGTTTTTAATACACTTCTCGATCATCCTACCTTGAGGAGTGTCCACAAATAAACCTTTTAGAGGCCTGAATATCGGGGGATGATGCGCAATAATTAAAGTTGCACCTATTTCGATTGCTTCATCCACTACCGCCTCATTTACGTCTAGAGTAATAAGTACTTTCTCAACCGTTCGATTAAGAGCGCCAATATGTAATCCAACAGGATCTCCTTCCATCGCATACTTTTTTGGCGACCATTCTTCAAACAAGTTTATGATTTCATGACCATTTACTTTTTTCATGTTGCCAACACCTTTCTTACTAACTCAATTTGACTTTTTACTTGTTTCTTTTTCTTTCGAACAAGATCCGTTTCTTCTGCATCTTCAATCGACAGAAGTACACGATGCCATTCCACTATTTCTCTTTCCCACTTCTCACGAAAAACAACACTTTTTTCCAAGCAAAGAAAAGGGCCCAACAGTATTTCAGTTTCATCGTAGGAAGATAAACCTTTTTCCATAGTCAGGACTTCGTAAATCTTATCGTCTTCTTTCAATATTTGTTCAGAAACAATTTTCCATCCATTGAAAACTGCCCATTTACGTATGACGCTTGACTGGATATTCGGTTGAACAATAATTCGTGTAATCGAGTCTAATTGGGTCTTGCCGTTTTCCAATATAGATGCAATTAAAGTACCACCCATTCCAGCAATTGTTATAGTATCAACTAAATCAGTTTCTTTGATAGCAAAAAGACCGTCTGCTAAGCGAACAGTAATGGAATCTGACAAGCCCTCTTTCAAAACATTTTTCATAGCCGAATCATACGGCCCATTCGCTACCTCACCTGCTATAGCCCGGTTTATTTTCCCTGTTTTAAGAAGATAACACGGCAGATATGCATGATCACTTCCAATATCCGCAACTACCGCCCCTTCTCCCACAAATGACGCAACCGCTTTAAGTCTGTTTGATAATCGTTCTGTAATCAATGAAAACACTTCCTTCTACTCGCTTTTCCATACTCTCATTATATTACTATTACTCCATAACAAAAAGAAAAAGCCCTCTATCAACAGATAAATCCGTTGACCGAAGACTCATTCTTTACCATTTTATTTAAGTGATAGAATATATTCCGCCATTTCATCTACATGTTCAGCTGGAATCGCATTTGGTACTTGTGCAGGCATTGCGCCTAAACCATTATTTAAAATATCTACAATGTCATCTTTAGATAAGCTTGTACCAATAAGACTAGGGGCTGCACCACCCATACCGCCAGTAAGGTCTCCACCATGACAACCTATACATTTACCTTGTGCTACTTCAGCATCAAAATCAGCTACATCTACATCTGTACCTTCTTCAGTTTTTCCATCTTCACCTTGGCTTGCAATTTCCTCTTTTTGACCAAGTCCATAAATAGACATGAAGAAAATCAGACCGATACCAAGTGAGAAAATCAGGATATAAGGTATAACAGCATTTTTATTCATTGAATAACCCTCCTTCATAAAGAATTTTTTCTGTAATCAATACAGTACACAACTATTATTGTACTGTATTGACTGGAAAACTAAAAGTGTTATAAGCTTTTATTTCATCCTTTGTGACAAATCCGACAAATTTCTCAGTCACAATTATCTAAGTTCAACTGATTATCGACACCAATACGTACATAATTAGTATATATATGTTAAATCCTAATTGGTAGTTAACAACCAATCAGTTTTGCAATAACCATACGTTGCACTTCAGATGTCCCCTCACCAATTTCAAGAAGTTTTGCATCTCGCATATATCTTTCTACTTCATATTCCCTCATATATCCATATCCACCATGAATCTGGATCGCTTGACTTGTAACCTCCATCGCAATTTCCGATGCATATAATTTACACATTGCAGCTTCTTTAGAGAATGGACGCCCTTGATCTTTTAACCATGCCGCTTTATATACCATTGTCCGCGCTAATTCGATTTTCATCGCCATATCTGCTAATTTAAACTGAGTCACTTGAAACTCTGACAGTGTTTTGCCAAATTGCTTACGTTCTTTCGAATAGCGAAGAGCACGGTCAAACGCCGCCTGAGCTATCCCTACAGCCATTGCACCAATTCCGATTCTACCACCATCCAAAGTCACTAAGAACTGCTTAAAGCCGTTCCCACGCGTTCCAAGCAGGTTCTCTTTAGGAACTCTAACATTATCAAAGACAAGTTCTGTCGTATTTGAAGCGTGTAAGCCCATCTTTTCATATTTATCAAGGATCGTAAAACCTTCAGCCGTAGTAGGAACAATAATAGCGCTAATTTCTTTTACACCATTATTTTCTCCAGTGATTGCAGTAATCGCTAAATGTTTCGCATGACTTGCATTTGTAATATATACTTTCGAACCGTTAATGATAAAATCATCACCGTCTTCTATTGCAGTTGTTTGCGTACCGCCTGCATCCGAACCTGCATTTGACTCAGTAAGTCCAAATGCACCAAATGAATCACCCGAACAAATGGGTGTTAAGTATTTTTCTTTTTGTTCTTCTGTCCCAAATAAGTTAAGTGGTGCACCCCCCAGTGAAATATGTGCAGAATAGGTAATTCCTGTTGATGCACACGCCCGACTCAACTCTTCTGTAACGATAGCAAAACTGATAGTATCGGCTGCTCCCCCGCCATACTCTGTTGAAAAAGGTAAGCCCATCATTCCCATTTTGGACAACTTTTTAAATACTTCTACCGGAAATTCCTTAGATTGATCGCGTGCAATTGCTCCTGGCGCGACTTCTTCATCTGCAAATTCCTTTATCATCTTACGAATCATTTGCTGCTCTTCTGTTAAATCAAAATTCAACATAGTCATCCCCTTTTTGTAAACGTTTACACAATTAATTATAGCGAATATTACCGCTACTTAACAAGCTTCACATGAATAAAAGTCAATTCTTTCACATCATACTGACAACAAAACCCGTAATGACGAGAAGACCAGCAATGCCTGAAATCATGAAATAAGTTAATTTTAGAGATTTACCGGCGATTAGCCATGAAAAACAATTTAATGTTAGAAAGACAATTAGAATAATGGAGTTCTCATTAAAATAAAAACTCCATAATTTCATAGATAACAGTAATAACATAAATGCGGATAGTATGTATAAAAAAGGTGCGATTTGACGTTTTTTAATCGTGCTGCGAATGGCATAAAACAAATAAAATAAAAATAGAGTGGCTGATAAACCTAGTGTAATTAATGGATTAATGGATACTATGAACATACTAATACTTGCTATGAGGGCAAAAACAGAAAGAAGAATTAATGTTCTTTTTAATTTATTTTTCTCCAAGGCAATTACAGATTGAGGAACAATGCTTTCAATACTTTCTTCCTCACCTTGAGCATAAAGAGAAATTAAGAAATCACAGTAATGCTCTGGTAATAACTTGTTTTGTTTCCAGTAAACAATTTCAGACATTATTATTTGCTTACGCTTACTATTCATAATACAAATCACCCCTACTATTGGTTAAAGAAAACACCGGCAAGGAGTTTGCCGGTGCTTGAGATCACTCAAGAAAGTCTTTAAGTCTTTTACTTCTTGATGGGTGACGCAGTTTTCGCAAAGCTTTTGCTTCGATTTGACGAATTCTTTCACGTGTTACACCAAATACTTTACCTACTTCTTCAAGAGTTCTTGTCCTACCATCATCAAGGCCAAAACGCAGTCTTAAAACGTTCTCTTCTCTATCCGTTAAGGTATCAAGTACATCTTCCAATTGTTCTTTCAATAATTCATAAGCTGCATGATCTGATGGAGATTGCGCTTCAGAATCTTCAATGAAATCTCCAAGATGTGAATCATCTTCTTCACCAATAGGCGTTTCAAGTGAAACAGGCTCTTGGGCGATTTTAAGAATTTCTCTAACTCGATCCGCTGTTAAATCCATTTCTTCACCGATTTCTTCAGGTGAAGGTTCCCGACCTAAATCTTGTAGTAATTGACGCTGAACACGTATTAATTTATTAATCGTTTCAACCATATGGACTGGTATACGAATAGTACGAGCTTGGTCCGCAATCGCCCGTGTAATCGCTTGACGTATCCACCATGTTGCATACGTACTAAACTTAAATCCTTTAGTGTGGTCAAATTTCTCAACAGCTTTAATGAGGCCCATATTTCCTTCTTGAATTAAATCTAAAAAGAGCATACCGCGTCCAACATAACGTTTTGCAATACTTACAACGAGACGTAAGTTCGCTTCAGCAAGCTCTTTCCTTGCTGAGTCATCACCATCAATGATTCGAATAGCAAGCGCTACTTCTTGAGGTCCTGTTAATAGTTCTACACGACCAATTTCTTTTAGATACATACGAACCGGGTCATTTATCTTAACGCCTGGAGGCACACTTAAATCATTTAAATCAAATTTAGTTTCTTCAGCGGGTGCTTTTCCTGGTTCTTCTTCCGCTTCTTCACTTTCTGATTTCCGATCCATTTCTATACCTTGTGCTTCAACAGCATCTAAGAACTCTTCGAATTGTTCGGGTTCTATTTCGAATTGTGAAAGTTTCTCGGTCACCTCATCTAATGTTAGTTCCCCTGTTTTCTTTCCCGCTTCCATTAACTTCGCTTTTGTTTCTTCTATCGTCATTTCTACTTCTATATCCCCAGACAATTCATTTTTACTCATCTTAACGTTCCTCCTTCTAACACCGGACAGCGGCGTATTATGCCCTTACTGATTTCCGGAGCTGTATAATTTCCCTGGCTAGCTCCAGTGCCCGGGTGTGATCATTTACTTTTTCAGCTTCTTTTGATTCTAGGATTTTTTCCTCGATTTTAATCCGAACTCTGAACTTTTCAATATGACTGATGCAATCATCAATTTCTTCTTCAGCATGTTCGGGGTCTCTTTCCACCATTGCAGCTTCAAGTACTATTTTTCTTAATTCACGGTCCTCTAATGATTCCGCAAATCTATGGAAATCAGGTGAACCATGCTCTTCGTAAAAACCGGCAAGACGCACAAATATTGCAGAATAATCATCACGAATAAAAAGTTCGCGTCTTTCCTCTTGTAAGCGATCAAATAGAGCCCCGTCATTTAATAAATGAAAAAGTAAAAGGCGTTCAGCACGCTCAGTACCTGTAACCTTTTTGTTAGATACTACTGTTTGAGTAGTTGATTCATTTTGAGGTCTTAATTTGATTTGTTTTGCTTGTTTACCAATCATTTTTAGAAACTGTTGATTTATCGCGTCTTTTGAGATTCCGGTTTCATCCGAAATCATTCGAATATACATATCCCGTTCAACAGGCGATGTACGCTCGGTTAATTCCTCAAGAACTTCATGTATGAACTGTAAGACGTCGTTCTGGTTGGAAAGATTCTTTGACCTCTTTGCATATGCCATTATGAAAGACATATATGGATGTGGATTACCTATGATTTTATTACGAAAAGCATCTGCACCGTATTCACTAATATAATCATCAGGGTCCATTTTTTCCGGCAGCAGTGCTATTTGGACATCCATCCCTTTCTTAATGGCCATAACTGCAAACCTTTTTGCTGCTTCCCAACCTGCATTATCGCCGTCGCAGCAAATAATCACTTCTTTTGCAATTCTTTTCAACTTTAGTAGATGCGTATCCGACAAGGATGTACCCATGACAGCAACGCTATTTAATATGTCTGCCCGATTTGCAGATATTGTATCCATAAATCCTTCAAACAGTATTACTTTACCCGTTTTTCGAACGTTAAGACGTGCATTATGAAAATTGTATAAAATTCGACTTTTTTCGAATATCGGTGTTTCAGGACTATTAAGGTATTTTGCTTCCTGTTTTGAATCCGATAACGTCCTTCCTGAAAATGCAATTACTGCTCCATTGTCATCTTGAAGCGGGAACATAATACGCCCACGGAATCGATCGAAAAAGCCTGTCCCGTCGTCTTTCATAATACAAAGACCAGCACGTTCCATATCTTTTAAATCAAAACCTTTCCTTTTCAGTAAATCCGCTAAAGCACTTGAGTTATCAAGCGACCACCCAATCTCATATTTTTCGATACTGTCCCTCGTAAACCCTCTTTTTTCAAGATATTGAAGAGCTTCTTCACCTTCAACAGTATTTAAAAGTAAGTGATTGTAAAAATTTGACGCAAGCGCATGAGCTTCAAACATCTGTTTAAATTCATTTCGAGAATTTGTAGCAGAATCATTTTGAATATCAACATCTATCTCAATGCCCGTTCGAGCTGCAAGCTTTACTACCGCTTCCGCAAAAGGGCTGTTTTCAATATCCATAACAAATGTGATCGCATTTCCGCTAGCACCACAACCAAAACAATGGAAGAGTTGTTTATCTTCAGAAACAGAAAATGAAGGTGAATTTTCTCCATGAAATGGGCAGAGGCCGAACCAGTTCTTACCTCTTTTAGTAAGCTGTACATATTCGCCGACAAGATCTACGATATCTGTTTTGGAACGAATCGCCTCAATAGTCTCCTCTGGTATTCTCGTCATTCAATCACCATTTTCTGCTTTAACTACTTATTTTCGCTACTTTCTTTAAAAACCCTTCAAATTTCGACAAAAACATTGAATAATACTTCGAAACTACAATTTTACACTAGTTCCATGCCTTTTTCGAATATTTAAGATTAAAGGTAAACATTAACTTTTGAATTGTAATCTATTCACAGACAAATAGCCATAAAATAAGAACCAACCCACGTATGTGGATGGTCCTTTCATATTATTTATTTCACTTTGTTAATTTACTCATTATTACATTTGCTGTTTCCTCAACGGCTCGATTCGTTACATCAATTACTGTACATCCTATTTTAGAAACAACTTTTTCAAAATGTATGATTTCTTTTTTTATGCGATCCAGTTGTGCATAATTAGCATCATGTTTTAGACCAAGGGCAATTAGCCGTTCTTTTCGAATACCATTTAACTTTTCAGGGGAAATTACTAGTGCAAAACACTTGGTTGGATCAATTTCAAATAATTCATCGGGAGGATTCACTTCTGGAACTAATGGAACATTAGCTACTTTATAGCGTTTATGAGCGAGGTATTGGGATAAGGGTGTTTTTGAAGTTCTCGAAACCCCAATAAGCACTATATCTGCTTTCTTTATTCCACGAGGATCACGACCATCATCGTATTTTACCGCAAATTCAATAGCTTCTATTTTTTTGAAATATTCATCATCTAATTGTCTAACGAGGCCCGGTTCTTCTAACGGTTTTTCTCCAAGATTCATACTTATCACATCCACTAAAGGTCCAAGAAGATCAATACATTGAATTCCTTGTGAAACGCAATCTTCTAGTAGTTTCTTCCTCATAGTACTTTTAACGAGCGTATAGACAACTAACGCATTTTGTTGTTTCGCTAAAAAAGCAATTTCTCTCAACTGCGATTCTTCTTCAATATGTGAAAAACGTTTAACAGAAACGGTTTCCAGTCCCTGGTTAAACTGACTTACTGCAGCCTTAGCAACAAGTTCCGCTGTTTCGCCAATAGAATCCGATACTATGAATAATGTTAATTTTCCCAATTGTATCCCCCCCTTACAGTTCATGTTCATCCCCTAATGATAAAAATGCCGCAGTGATGTTCGTCTTTGTGATTCTGCCCACCACATTAAGACCATCAACATTCTCCTCGATAACAGGAAGTGAATCAATTTGTTTATCAATCATTTTTTTAGCAACATCAATGAGTGTATCTTGTTTTTTACAATACGTAATATTGGGCATGCGTGTCATAATTACATGTACAGGCATTTTATTTAAATCATTGCCTCCAAGACTGGTCCTAAGTAAATCTTTTCGAGAAAGAACACCTGTTAGATAGGAGTCATTATCGACAACATATAAAGTTCCAACATCTTCTAAGAATATATGACAAATTGCATCATAAACGGATATCTGTTCTGTTACTACAACGGGCATCGACTGAAAGTCTCTAACCTTCATGCCAATCATACTCTCTTCAATAGACTGTGCAGGTTTCTTACCTGAATAAAAATAGCCGACCCGTGGACGTGCATCAAGATAGCCAGCCATCGTCAAAATTGCAAGGTCCGGACGTATTGTAGCACGAGCGAGACCAAGTCTTTCAGAAATATGTTCCCCAGTAATTGGAACATTCGCTTTGACTATTTCCAGAATTTCCATCTGGCGCTTATTTAGTTCCATATGAGTCACCGCCCTAAACAATCAATTCTATGTACTTAATTATTATATATGAAGTTGTCCTCTATTGCGAAGAAAGGGAAATCATGCTACACTATTTTATGAACTAAATAGACGTAGAAGGGTCTATAAGTAGTGTCAAAAGTTAGCGAGCAGAGACAGTGAAAGTCTGCGCCGACATGAAAAGGAAACCTGGAGTCATACGCTTTTTTAAGAGGGCTATTTAATTAGCCAAACGAGGTGGAACCGCGGGTTATTATGCACTCGTCCTCGGACTTTATGTCCGTGGATGTGTGCTTATTTTTATTGGAGGGATATTATTATGTCGATGGAAAAAATTGTTAATTTATCAAAAGCAAGAGGTTTTGTTTTCCCAGGATCTGATATTTACGGAGGTCTAGCGAATACGTGGGATTATGGTCCACTCGGAATCGAATTAAAGAACAATATCAAAAAAGCATGGTGGCAAAAGTTTGTTCAAGAGTCTCCTTACAACGTTGGACTCGACGCAGCAATACTTATGAATCCAAGAGTTTGGGAAGCTTCGGGACATATTGGTAACTTTAATGACCCGATGATTGATTGCAAAAAATGTAACACACGCCACAGAGCGGACAAGCTAATTGAAGATGCACTTGATGAAAAAGGTATTGAAATGATTGTTGACGGCTTATCATTTGATAAAATGGCAGAACTCATCTCTGAACACGAAGTTAAATGCCCAACATGTGGAGCAAATGAGTACACAGATATTCGTCAATTCAACTTAATGTTTAAAACAAGTCAAGGTGTAACGGATGCTTCAGCAAACGAAATTTACCTACGACCTGAAACAGCACAAGGGATTTTTGTTAACTTTAAAAACGTTCAGCGATCGATGCGTAAGAAAATGCCTTTTGGTATTGCACAAATCGGAAAAAGTTTCAGAAATGAAATTACTCCAGGTAACTTTACTTTCCGTACTCGTGAATTTGAACAAATGGAGTTAGAGTTCTTCTGTAAACCTGGTGAAGATATGAAGTGGTATGAATTCTGGCGCGACTACTCAAAAAACTTCTTATTAAATCTTGGACTTACAGAAACAAATATGAGATTACGCGTACATGATGAAGATGAACTTTCACATTACTCTAAAGGTACAGTGGACATTGAATATAAATTCCCATTTGGTTGGGGTGAATTATGGGGAATCGCCAATCGGACAGATTTCGACTTAAAACGACATATGGAATTCTCTGGTGAAGACTTTCACTACCAAGATCCAATATCAAATGAAAAGTTTGTACCTTACTGTATCGAGCCATCACTAGGTGCAGACCGTGTTACACTTGCATTTCTAACAGATGCATATACCGAAGAAGAACTTGAGGGCGATGACAAGCGTACCGTTCTACGTTTCCACCCCGCTTTGGCACCTGTCAAAGCAGCAATTCTTCCACTTTCAAAAAAGCTTTCAGAAGGTGCGGATGAAGTCTATGCTGAACTACGTAAACATTTCGTTGTTCAATACGACGATTCACAATCTATAGGTAGACGCTATCGTCGACAAGACGAAATCGGAACACCGTTTTGCATCACATATGATTTTGATTCTGAAGAAGATCGCAAGGTTACGGTTAGACATCGTGATTCAATGGAACAAGTTCGCATTCCTATCGATGAAGTAAAAGACTATATTGCAAAACACTTAGTATTTTAATTAGACTTTTTCATAGCAAAAGCTCCTAAAGAATTTATTCTTTAGGAGCTTTTTTTATGGGTAGAAGATTTGGCGAAGTTTCAAGCTGATCTAAGAACGCTCTCGTTTTAAAATAAACGCCAAGCTGCTCATCATAAATCGTTCGAACAATCTTTTTCAAGAACATCTTCGTCTCTTTTTTTAGTGTTAAGTCTCCAACACTACTAATCGGAACGGTCGCAAATGTTCGAATTAGTTTTAATTGATTTGGAGTTATTCGAACTGAATATTTATCCGTATGAAAACATCTATGACATATAAAACCGATTGCTCTAAAGGAAAACGCAAATTCTCCTTCAGTCGCATGACAATGAGCACATTCATGTAAAATCGGATGGATTCCTCCAACTGTTAACATTTTCCATTCCACGAAAAGCGAAATAGCTTCGGGATCATATTGCTCATTAATTGCATTAAGAGCTTCATATAAAAGGGTATAAACCCCTTGTCTTCTTTCATTTTCCTCAGTTAAGCGATCCACAATTTCAACGATATAGCTTGTATACGCCATCGCTTCGAGATCCTCTCGAATAAAACGCATTGAATTGATTTGCTCACCCTGTTCAAGTGTCCCCATTCCTCTACCTTTTCGAATAAGGTATGAACCATAAGTAAACAATTGTGTAACGGCAACTAATTTACTACGTGGTTTTTTCGCTCCACGCGCCATAGCTGTTACCTTACCTGCTTCCTTTGTATAAAGGGTTACGATACTGTTTGACTCTCCGTATGGGATACTCCGAATGACAATTCCTTCCCATTTGTTCATCAAATGAGCCACTTCCCTTTTTATCTAGGTAACGAAATCTTATATTGCTTAATATTCCTCATCATTAAAACCGAATTCTTTCAATCGACCCGGTTTATTACGCCAATCCTTTTGAACTTTCACCCATAATTCTAGGAAAACTTTAGAACCGAGGAGCATTTCTATATCATAGCGGGCCTTTGTTCCAATTTCTTTTAATAGCACACCTTTTTTTCCAATTACAATACCTTTTTGAGAATCACGATCAACAATTATTGTAGCCATTACATTTACCAGTTCCCGCTTCTCTTCGCGTTCAATTTTCTCGATAATAACCGCTACAGAATGAGGGATTTCTTCTCTTGTTAAATGCAATACTTTTTCACGAATTAATTCAGAAATAATAAACCGTTCAGGGTGATCAGTCACTTGATCATCTGGATAATACTTCGGTCCTAAAGGCAAGTACTTTTTAAGCGTATCTAGTAAACGGTCCGTATTATTTCCGTTAAGAGCAGATATTGGAACGATTTCGGCAAAATCGTATTCATTTTTATATGAAACAATAATTTCCAATAGTTGATCTGGATGAACAAGGTCTATTTTGTTGATGATTAAAAAAACAGGAGTCTCAGTATGTTCAAGCATTTCAATAATATAACGATCACCTGGACCAATTTTCTCCTCGGCATTCACCATAAACATAATTACATCTACTTCTTTAAGTGTATTACGAGCAGATTTCACCATAAAATCTCCAAGTTTATGCTTCGGTTTATGAATTCCTGGTGTATCAATATAAATCATTTGTGAATCTTCAGTTGTTACAACACCTTGCACTTTGTTTCTAGTCGTTTGTGGCTTATCGCTCATTATTGCGATTTTCTGCCCAACAACATGATTTAAGAATGTTGATTTCCCTACGTTTGGACGACCTATTATTGATATAAATCCTGACTTAAATGTTTTATTGTTTGTTTGCAAAATTAAGATCCTCCTTTGAAAATGCTCCTGGTAAAAGTTCAGCTACAGTTGTTTCAAAAACATCGCCTTTAAGATTTGTTAAGTAGACCGGCATTGCACCATCGCAGAACTCCGCCATTACTTGCCTGCACGCTCCACAAGGTGATATAGGCCCTTCTGTGTCTCCTATTACAGCTAATGCTGCAAATGTATGTACACCATCTGAAACCGCCTTAAAAAAGGCTGTACGCTCTGCACAGTTCGTCATGCTGAATGCCGAATTTTCAATATTGCAGCCGTGGTACACAGTCCCGTCTTTCGCGAGTAACGCCGCACCTACTGAAAATTTCGAATAGGGTACATATGCATTTTTACGTGCAACTATTGATTCGTCAATTAACGCCTTAACATCCATTTACACACCTCTTCTATATTAATTAAACCATTTTGAAGCAAATAATAGCAAACCTACAACTCCACTCATAACAGCATAAATAAGAACAGCCCCAGCTGCAAGGTCTTTCGCTTGCTTGGCAAGCGGATGGATCTCTGTTGTAACAAGATTGACTACACGCTCAATTGCAGAATTCATTAACTCAAGGGAGAGCATTCCAGCTATTAAAATCAGAACAACAAACCATTCTAAAAGAGAAAGTCCTGTCAGAAAACCAGCAATCACAACAAGTAAACCCGCAAGTAAATGGAATTTAAAGTTGCGCTCTACTCTAGCGCCAAAAAGAACTCCATCCCATGCATACTTAAATGCTTTGAAAAATGTTCGCATAGAAGATTACCTCCTAAGTCCGAAGGTTTCGAGAATTTCTTTCTGCTTACCGAACATTTTTGCTTCTTCTTCAGACGTCTGATGATCGTATCCCAGTAGATGAAGTAAGCCGTGCAATGCAAGAAAACCAATTTCCCGTTCGAAGTCATGTCCGTAATCAGCAGCCTGTCTTTTCGCGGTTTCCACTGAGATTATTATATCTCCTAGAACTTGGGGCATCCCATCTTCTTCCACTATTACAATTTCATCCTCAGTTAATTCCTCTAGTGCAAATGAAATAACATCGGTAGGTTTATTTATTCCACGATATTGTTCATTTATTTCTTGAATTTCAGTATCCGTCATAAATGTAATCGAAATTTCCGCTTCACCTGATACCCCTTCCGCTTCTGCCGCAAAAATTAGAAGGTCTGATATTATCTTTTCAATTCCTTTATCAATCGTCTCTGTTTCATCGTTAAAATAAAGATTAAGCATTTTACAAGCTCCTTTCATACTCAGTCTGGATATTCAATTCTATTGTGAAAAATACCATTTAAAGTTTCGCATATTACTCTTTCTACAGTTCTCAACTCTTTCATCGATAAGTCGCAATCATCAAATTGCCCATCATTTAATTTATCATTAATAATGGAATGAACAAGAGAAGCAATTTTTTCTGAAGTTGGATCTTTCATAGATCTAACAGCAGCTTCCACACTATCCGCTATCGAGATAATTGCTATTTCTCTCGTTTGTGGTTTAGGTCCCGCATAACGATAATCTTCTTCCGTTACCTCTATACCGGAATCCCGTGCTTTCACAAAAAAGTATTTCAATAAACTTGTACCATGATGTTGTCTTGCAATATCGATAATTTCAGAAGGCATTTTGTGCTTTTCTAGCAGTTTCGCACCATCTTCTGCATGAGAAACTATGATATCTCGACTTTTTTCAGGAGGTAGCGCGTCATGCGGATTTTGTCCGGCATGTTGATTTTCTATAAAAAATCCTGGACGAATCGTTTTTCCAATATCATGATAGTAACTCCCTACTCTTGCAAGAAGTCCATTTGCACCGATGGATTCACACGCAGCATCAGATAGATTGGCAACCATCACGCTATGGTGGTAGGTCCCTGGAGTTTCTGTCAATACCTTTTTGAGTAAGGGATGATTTGGATTCGATAATTCAATTAATCTCATGTCTGACATTAGACGGAAAACCGTTTCAAAAAACGGCATTAGTCCAATTGTTAATGCGCCTGATAGAACTCCAGAAGTTATTGCAGCAATTGCATAAAACATAAGTTCAGTTAAATTATATGTGGACTGTGTCATTAGTAAATAAAATGCTAAAAATAACATATTTGACAAAGCTACTCCGACACTTGCTGTTAATATAGTTGACCGCTTGCCACCGTTGCCAAGCAAATATATGCCCATCAATCCACCAAAAAGTATGTAAAGTGCAACTTCCATCTGAATAATCGATGCAAAGCCTTCTTGTAACATAACACCAGCTGTTGCTGCAGTTATGATTGTCGTCATCAATGCAAGTCGCTCATTTGTTAACAGCCTAACGAGCATAGGTGCAAGTGCCGTAGGAAATAAAAATGCAACGAGGACATCAAAATCTTTTTCAATTAAAGAAGTTAGTTTCATTAAGATAACAAGAAGTAAAAACACAGTTAATACAATAAGTAACGACTTCTTTTTTACAACACTATTTTCTCTCCATGTCCTAAAATGCACATAGATTGTCGAAGAAATTAAGAGCGTAAATAACAATGATCCTGCAATTGGTTTAATTGAGGATTCGTTTGTCAATAATCCGAGAAGTTCTAGTTGCCTATATATTTCACGATCGATAAATTGTCCTTCGCGAACTACTACTTGTCCTAGTAAAATTCGTGTTGGTTCAACATCTGCTTTCGCTTGCTCTATTCTTGCTTTAGTAACCTCTTCATTAATCGTTTCAGTTTCTACGATCGCAGATCTACCAATTTGAATTACTGTTTGCATTACATTCGTTGGTATGGAATTCGATAATCGAAGCTTTCGTTCGACTTCATATTTCACAGCTGTGAGATCACTTGTACGCACCGGCTTGGATAGTTCCTCACCTAGTATAGTAACTAAAGCCTTTTGCATACTGTGCAAAGAGGATACATCTTGTCCTAAAAGGCTTGCTAGCGCTTCATCATTCAAACGCATTGAAGATTCTTTCTCTTCAAATGCAACAAGTTTTTCACGAAGTACCTTCACAAGTTCTTTTTCCGATTTTTTCGGTGCATCTGTTTTAAGTGCATCGGCAGCAGCATTATTCTTCACTTCAATAACCATATCAAATAAAAGAGTCGCAATCGATTGTCGATTTTTTGCAACATCTTCATCGAATTGATAGTTCGCACTAACTTCTAGAGCAGCTCTTTCCCTATCTTGTTCAGTTTTCACCGTATCCTCAATCGTTTTAATTGAACGAATTGTTTCAGGGGAAATTTGAAATTCAGTCAGCTTATACGTTTCTTCTTTTATTCCACTATACAATAAGGAAAAAAGAATGATTCCGCTTAAACTTAAGAGAAATAATGACAAATAATTAAACTTCAATGATTTTAGTAACTTAAGAAATTTACCCATTGGCTGAAACATTAGATTTCATCCCCCAGTATCTCTTTTCTACATTAGAAAGCAGTCAATTAAGATGACTGCTCACTTTCGTATGCGTCTATTATTTTTGCAACCAGCGGATGACGTACAACATCACCTTGTTCCAAATATTGAAAATGGATATCATGCACTTTTTTCAAAATAGATTCCGCGACAATTAAACCCGATTCTGTTCCTTTTGGCAAGTCGATTTGAGTTTTATCTCCATTGACAACCATTTTCGAACCAAAACCTAAGCGTGTTAGAAACATTTTCATTTGAGCTTTTGTAGTATTTTGTGCTTCGTCCAGTATTACAAATGCATCATCAAGCGTTCTGCCTCTCATATAGGCAAGTGGTGCAATCTCAATAACTCCACGGTCCATTAATCGCTCTGTTTGTTCGGCACCAAGAATGTCGTGCAGTGCATCGTACAGCGGCCTTAAATAAGGATCCACTTTTTCTTTTAAATCTCCAGGTAAAAAACCTAAGCTTTCGCCTGCTTCTACTGCAGGTCGTGTCAAGATTATGCGTTTCGCATGTCCCGACTTCATAGCCTGAACAGCAAGCACGACGGCAAGATACGTTTTTCCTGTGCCCGCAGGTCCAATACAAAACACTAGATCCCTTGTACGAACAGCATGAACATATTCACGTTGTCCTATCGTTTTTGCACGAATTGCTTTGCCTTTTGTATTCCTGGATATTTCTTCATCATAAAGTTCAGCAAAATATTCAATTGTTCCGCTTTTAACCATTTCAAGTGCTGTTGAAACGTCTCTTAAATTAATATTAATACCTTTACGTATTACTTTTAATAATTGCTCCAATAAAGCACGGCCCGAACTTCTAGCTTCTTCTTCACCACTAAGTGTAATTGATTCACCTCGGGTTTGAATGGTTATCCCGAGCTCCTCTTCAATTAAATTCATGTTTTGATCTGAAATTCCGAGCAACATGATTGCTTCATCGGGGTTTTCCACATGTAGTTGAATTATTTGCTCATCCAATAGCTTCAGTCTCCTTGGGATATTGATCTTTTTAAAGCAATATTATCATTGACTAGAAATAATATAGTCCCACTAACTTTATCATCATCGAATGACACGTGCAAAACTTTATCTTCTTTTATTATCATACTCGATGATTGTTCAAATAATAATTTCTGTTTTATTATCGGTATAAGTAAGGATTGTTCCGTTTTTTGATCCAAATCAAGCACTTCTTCAATTTCGGCGACATGACGTTCTAGAGTAATAAAGTGGGAGAATAATGATTTCAAGCTATTCACTTCATTCAAAGTCCTAAAACGCTCTTTGAGTGGACCCGTTGTTGTCAGTTCAACTTGTTCTTCTCCTTGAATTTTAAAATGAAACGGAGTTGGAATTACAAATGAGTATTCTAACCAATAATCAGCGTAAACAGCACCATCAGCACCAACTATTGTTGTCTTTTCACCTTGTTCTAATATTCCAGTCGCGAGCAAATCACCTTTTTTTACCGTTCCATGCATATGAGCTACACGTTCACCACTCTTTAATTCAAAACGAGTAATAACACCGCCTGTTCGCGCTACAAGGTCAGACGGGGGTCCTGTGGCTTTCACTGCGATATTTGAAGCAGGCGATAACATTGGAATGACTGTAAGATTTGTTCCAATTCGTTTAAATCGTACCCAAGATAAGGAAGGGTCATCCAACATAAGTTGTCTACGCATTTCTCCTTCATCAGGCACAAGAAAAAGTGGTCTAAATCTAACGATTGAAGCATTGACTAGCTTTTGTTCAATTCGTTCAGACACTTCCGGTATTTCAGATTCTATATCCACGGTCCATAAAAAGAGCGACCCTATGAACGGAATTAGAAATACTAAAAGATAACGATACGAAGTAAAAAAGGCTCCTGCATTTGCATCGTTTGCAAGTTCAGAAATACTTGCTTTCAAACGATACCGCCTTCGGTACTTTCTGATTTGTTTTACACCTTTACGATTTGTTCTAAAGTTCGCTTCTCCATCAATCATGATTAATCCCGTTATCTTAGTGCCTGTGGACTTTAGTTGGGTAAGCATAGCCATGGTGTTTCCAGGACCGTGTAGTCTAATATTATATAGTTTAAGACTCATACACGTTACCGTCATCTCTTTGCTTACTAACATGAATGTTAGTAATTGATGAAAATGAAAAAACAGCAACTTCATCTAATAGCTGATCAACAACTAAATCTTCACCTGTAGTCTCAACCGTATAATTAGCGCATTTTATTGTAGCGAAGTTGGGACCTAAACTTAATAGGGCATAAGGACCCGTAATGCGAAGTGAAGAAAAATCGTCAATTAAAATGGATGGACCTATATTAAATAGTTTCTTCAAATAAGAAAACCCCCTGTACATATCTTATGAAATGTAAGGGGGTTCAATGATTATCGTTTTGAAATTGGTGGACCATAAATCTCTGAGAATACAATACCTTTAATAAAGTCATTTCTGTTTTTCGGAACAATACTGCTTGAAGACATCAACTGCTTTTTTTCTAATGTTTTACGAGCTGCAACTGTTCTACGATTCGGTCTCTCCTTCGGCGTTTTCGTCCGAGAAAATTCCGTAGATATAACATCATTTAAAGGTTGAATACTGTTTTCAATAGAACTTATATTCGGAACCCTATTCGATGTTCTTTGTCTTTCATGTGACTTCGCTTTTTCTTGCATCCTTTGAACGTCTTGCACCCTAGGGTGTTCTTGCATTTCACGAATTTCTTGTGCTCTAGGGTTTTCAGTTGTCCTAGGATCTTCTTTTATTTCTCTTTGAATTTCTTCATACATTTCTTTCGACATTTCTTTAATCTTTCTCATTGGTCCACTTTGTTGACTCTGATCAGTAGAAGGATTCGTTTGTTTTGGATCGGATCCTTTTTTCTTCTTTTTGCCAAAAAGCGTACTCGCAAGCAAAATGATAATTAACGGAATTAATTGTTCAATTTGCATTTAGTACATCCCCTTTCCGGGAACTCGTTTCACAGTAATATTGAAACTGTTTTATTAGATGCTAGAATCATCTTTGTCTGTACTTACTTTGCTAATCGTATCACGCATTCCAGTATCGGCTTGAATATTTTTATAGTTCATATAATCCATAACACCAATATTACCCGAACGAAGTGCATCAGCCATCGCTAATGGAACTTCAGCTTCAGCAAGAACAACTTTAGCACGCATCTCTTGAACTTGTGCAATCATTTCTTGTTCTCTAGCAACAGCCATCGCACGACGCTCTTCTGCTTTTGCTTGGGCAATGTTCTTATCGGCTTCAGCTTGTTCAGTTTGAAGATTTGCACCGATGTTTTCACCTACATCAACATCAGCAATATCAATCGACAAAATCTCAAAAGCTGTACCTGAGTCAAGGCCTTTAGATAGTACTGTTTGTGAAATCATATCTGGGTGCTCAAGTACTTTTGCGTGGTTTGCAGATGAACCAATTGTTGAAATGATTCCTTCTCCAACACGAGCAATTATTGTATCTTCACCCGCACCACCTACTAGACGATCAATATTGGCACGAACTGTAATTCTTGCTTTTGCTTTCACTTCAATTCCGTTCATTGCAACACCTGCGATGAATGGTGTTTCAATAACTTTAGGATTTACTGACATTTGAACTGCTTCTAATACGTCACGACCTGCTAAATCAATTGCAGCCGCCCGTTCGAATGTCAATTCAATGTTGGCACGGTGTGCAGCAATAAGAGCATTCACGACACGGTCAACGTTACCACCAGCTAGATAGTGACTCTCTAGTTGATTAATTGTAATTTCCAAACCTGCTTTATGTGCTTTAATAAGTGGTATTACAATTCGATTCGGAATAACTCGACGTAATCTCATCCCGATGAGTGTGAAAATACTTACTCGAACTCCAGCAGCCATTGCGGAAATCCAAAGTGCTACAGGAACTAGTGTGAAAAATACTGATAAAACGAGTATTACAACAAAGATTATTGCTAATGTTGTTACTAAAGCTGCATCAAATACCATTATTTAATTTCCCCCTTCTCTTCTGGTTCTCTAACTACTATACGAGAACCTTCAACCTTTACAATGATAACACTTTTACCACGGTCAATGTAACTTCCTTCAGAAACAACATCGATACGTTCACCGTCAAGCTCTATCGTACCCGCAGGCCTAAGTGGCGTTGACGTTTTTGCTACTCGATGGAGGAGCTCAGTACGGTTAATATTGGAAACATAACCGCTCTCTGTATCCGTCGAATCCATTAAAACTACTTTGTTTAATAAATGTAGCTTTTTACCGAAAAACTTCATAATAATCACCATCCCTGTCAGGGCGATGACAAGCGCGATAAGGACAGAAACGGCCATATGCATTGGATTGCCACCTGCCATAATGATACTACCGATGATTGCGAACGACCCAAAAATCCCCGCAATACCACCTGGAAGGAAAAACTCCGCGATGACCAACACTATTCCTAATACAAAAAGAATGATTGACTCATATCCCGCAAGTCCTGCGACAAGGTGGCCATAGAAAAAGAGCATTAAAGACGTTATTGCCATTGTTCCTGGAACGCCGAACCCTGGTGAATACAATTCTACCACAAGGCCAAGCCCAGCGATGGATAAAAGTATCGGAACAACAATCGGACTCGTAATAAATCGAGCAATTCGTTCTGTAAACGTTTCAGATGTAGAAATAACTTGTGCATTTTCATTATCAGTTACTTTCAACAATTCTTCAAATGATGAAACGGTTTGTTTACTATACCCAACCGATTGTGCTCCACTTGCAGTAAGTGTCAAAAGTTTTCCTTTACCCGCATTTAAGTCTGGTAGATCGATTGACGAATCTGCCATCGCAAGAGCATATTTCACATCTTTACCGGATGATTCAGCCGCGGATTTCATAGCAGCGAGCCACGCACTATCCGCCTTGTCGCTAGCAGCATTACCACTAGATTCAATTACTTGAGCTGCACCCATTGTAGCACTCGGAGTCATATAAATATCGTCTGCATAGAGCGCTAAGAAAGCTCCAGCTGAAAGTGCACGATTATTAATGAAAGCGATTACTGGCAATTCAGTACCATTCAAGATTTTCGCAATATCTTGTGCGGCGTCCACAAAACCACCAGGTGTATCGATATCAAGATAGATCGCTTTTGCATCAGCTTCTTCTGCTTCATTAAATGATCGTTGTAAGAAAGCTTTGAGCCCTTTTTCAACTTCATCTGTAACTGGCACTCTATATACTTTTGTCGCATTTGCACCCGTCTCGATAAATGGAAGTGTAACTGCGGTTACAAAAAGAACGAGCAGGAGCATCCTTCTAATTATTTTAATCATTTTGTATTCCACCTCTCTCCTTATATTCAATTGTAATCTTTATACGTTTAAAAAGGGTAGAAGTTTCACTTTAATCGAAATTTGTTTTGAATACTATTTTATATTTTTTCTATAAAACACTGTTTTCCAATTCAAAACAGCATCAATTGATCAAGTAACTTATTTATTTTTTAAACATGAAAATAAACCGAAGTATCCATGAAAGGACCCTCCGGTTGTTTAAAATTCGTTTTGAAAATATAAGGCGAATCCAAAGTAAATAGCAATGCTATTACGGTAGATTAGAATTTACGTTTTCTTGCAGCCTCAGACTTTAATTTACGTTTAACGCTCGGCTTTTCATAATACTCTTTCTTTCTTGAATCGCGAATCTTTCCGCTTTTGGAAACATCACGTTTGAAGCGTCGAAGAGCATCTTCAAGCGATTCGTTTTTACGAACAACTGTTTTCGACATATCTCTTGTCCCTCCCTCCGAACACACTACGTGTCCATGGCCTAGTGCCATGTACTTAAACATTATACCTCACATTTAATATATGGTCAATATAATTCTTGTAATTAATTAATAATCTGATGCAGATGATAAACCTTTCATAATCTGAGCACCGGAACTTGCTCCGATTCTAGTAGCACCTGAATTGAGCATTTTCTGCACGTCTTCAAGACTTCTGATACCACCCGAAGCTTTAACTCCCATTACAGGTCCAACTACAGCTCTCATTAACTTAACATCTTCCTCCGTTGCGCCTCCAGTTGAAAAACCGGTGGATGTTTTAACGAAGTCCGCACCAGAAACAACTGCTAATTCACATGCCGTTCTTTTTTCTGCATCCGTAAGAAGGGCCGTTTCAATTATAACTTTTACAATTGCTTTACCCTTTGCCGCACTAACTACCGAAGAAATATCTCGCTTCACAAGCTCGTCATTACCATCTTGAAGTGCACCTATATTAATTACCATATCAATTTCTTCGGCACCATTTTGAATTGCATTTTCAGTTTCAAATACTTTTACCTCGGTAGTTGTTGCACCTAGAGGAAATCCGATTACCGTACATACTTTAACGTTTGTACCTTCTAGTGCATCTGCAGCTGTTTTCACCCACGTTGGATTCACACAAACTGAAGCAAATGAATATTCACGTGCCTCTGCACATAAATTGTCAATTTCATTTTTCTTCGCATCCGCTTTTAATAATGTATGATCAATATATTCAGCTATATTTGTATTCAAAAGAATACCTCCCTGTAATTGTTCGTACTCATTTAATAATAACAAGATTATACAAAGTCTGCACTAAAAAAGCTGTATTCCCGGATTTGGAATACAGCTTATACGATTAGACGAGCAGTACTTCTTGCTCTTCAAGTACTTTAACGTATATACCTTCATTGTATGGATAACCAGCTTTTATTATTTTGACACGTACGATTTTACCAATCATTGACTCATCTGCTCGGAAATAGACTTTCAAATAATTATCTGTATATCCTTCATAAAGACCACTGTCTCTATCAAGTTTGTACGCCTCTTCCGGAATAACTTCCAATACTTCCCCGTCAAATAAGGTTGCATATTCTTTGGCCAATTGATCATTCAATTCAATCAACCTATGAACACGATTATTTTTCACATTTTCATCAACCTGATTTTCCATTCGAGCCGCAGGTGTACCAGTTCGCTTTGAATAAGGGAAAACATGCAATTCAGAAAAACGGTGATCACGGATAAAATTGTATGTATCCATAAACTCTTCTTCTGTTTCGCCCGGAAACCCTACAATCACATCAGAAGTAATTGCTAACTGCGGCATTGCATCACGCAAACGCTCCAGTCGTTCTGCAAAAAACTCCATCGTATACTTTCTTCGCATGCGCTTGAGCACTGAATCTGAACCGGACTGTATCGGAATATGAAGATGACGAACAATAATTGATGAGTTTTTCAATACATCAATCACTTCATCTGTTAATTGGCTTGCTTCAATAGAGCTTATTCGAAGACGTTTTAAACCTTTAACTTTCGTTTCAAGATCGCGTAATAAACGTGCAAGATTATAGTCTTTCAAATCTTCCCCATAACCGCCTGTATGAATGCCTGTAAGAACAATTTCTAGATATCCTGCATCTACTAATTGCTGCGCTTGACGTATCACTTCTTCAGGATCACGAGATCTCATTAAACCACGAGCCCAAGGAATAATGCAAAAAGTACAGAAGTTATTGCATCCTTCTTGAATCTTCAGAGAAGCCCGAGTTCTATCTGTAAATGTGGGCACATCCAATTCTTCATAGACTCTACTTTTCATAATATTACCGACTGCGTTTATCGGCTTACGCTCTGTTCGAAATTCTTCTATGAGTCCAAGTAGTTTCGTACGATCCTGTGTACCAACAACAATGTCTACTCCGGGTATTGCCATAATTTCCGCTGGAGATGTTTGTGCATAACAACCCGTCACACAAATTACCGCATCTGGATTGCTGCGAATCGCGCGACGAATAACTTGTCGACTTTTTTTATCACCCGTATTTGTAACCGTACAGGTATTAATAACATAGACGTCCGACTTTTTTTCAAAATCCTCACGACTGTAATCAGCATCTTTAAATAATTGCCATATTGCCTCGGTTTCATAATGATTTACTTTGCAACCTAACGTATACAGAGATACGGTTTTCGGAAGCTCGTAGTTACCCATATTTATTTATCATCCTTTCATTACACTCAATAAAAATCATGACTTAATCTATAATATCACAATTGAGCGTAACGGGCATAACGCAACCTTACTAGAAAGGAAAAGTTATCTGCAAACTTCTAAAAAGTTCTGCTGGTTTGTCGATATTTAAAGAAAATAGTAATCACGTCGTTGATCTGAGAATACCCGAAGCCGGTTTCTTTTATCGCCTATGGATGCTTTAGGTACAACACTTTCGATAATTCTTGTGTATAATTTGTGCATAATCATTTTAGTGTGCATTTTAGCCGTTTACTCTTTTGACAGAGTAAACGTTTTTTTATACAAATATCTGCCTAAAACATTCACCTATCAGCATATTAATAAATAAGTTTTTCCTTAATAATTTTTTTTTATAGCATGCCAAAAATATGATAAGACACATAAATAGTTAAGCTTCTTTTGAATCACTTTTATATTAATTATTTTTCTTCACTTAGCCAATTATTAAGCCAGTTGATTTCTTCCTGTGACAAGGTCTCTTCTTTTTCTTCTCTAGCAATTACATTATGCCAATTCGCTTCTTCCCATTCTAAATGGGCTTCCCAATCACGCATAACTTTAACCGCTTTTTCTGTCTCTAATTGGTGCCTCGTTTTGAAAGGAATTATAACCGCCATGTTCCCCACCTCTTTCGATTAATCGTGTTCCTTCTATTATAAGAGTTTAAAATGAAATATCAAAAGTCTTGAAATTAAATAGTTCGATGTCGGTACTACATAAAATTATGCTTTTTTCTAGTTCGCCTTAATTAATCACGGCAAATAAATCGAATATATTGAATTGTTCATATAATAATGAATCTAATGTATAATGTAATCAATGTGCCGCAAACGGGCCATTTTCTTAAAGAAGTAGGAAAGGGGAATAAAGATGTTAGAAATTATTATCCCAGTTATTATTGTCTCGCTTTTTGTTATTATTTTGTCGGTTATCTCAAAAAAGAAGGATAAAGTGGATAAAGGTTTTAAATATAATTACTTTGGATTATCTTACAGAAGAAAGATGATTAGAACCTTAGTAAATCTCCCTCTACTCGTTTTATTTCTTTTTGTTATGCATTACTTTACGGATTCTAATGTAAAGACAATAGTGCTGTGGGGATTATTATTTCTAATAGCTTTTATTATCCAACTAATATACAACTACACTAAGTGGAAAAGACTTGAAACATAATTAAAATTATGAATTTAATAAACCGTGGCTGTTGTTTTACTTCGTTGTAGCAGAATCGGGGGCGTTTGTTGTACATGAAACTAACTTTATGACGTGAAAAAAGCTTAGATTTTATCTAAGCTTTTTTCCATGCTATTTTACTGTTAATCCGTTGTTTAGGAACAAGTTAATTGATTTGTTATTTCTATCGATATTCCCTCTCTGGATAACAAAGTTAAACTCATTACTATAAAAAATGCCTTTAGTTTTAACTTTATATTTCAAAAGCAGTAAAACTTCCTGCATCATCAAAATCTTTAACTTGTACTACCTTGTCTGAAAACTGCTTTACCGTTCTTGTGTTACTTCCTATCGTAAGGGATAGCACATTAAACTCCTTTTCTTTTTTCTTTTTATTGAATACTTCTAGGAAGGAATCCTTTACTCGGTCTTCTCCATCGGTAACAAACACTACATCCGCCTGCTTGAAACGACTTTCGTTTATTACATTCATCGCTCTTTCAAGAGGTAATGCAAAGTCCGTTCCTCCTCCTAAGAAAGTTTTAGCTAAATTGATCATATCTGAACTTTTTATTTTCCCTCTTTCATATTTAAAGATTTTTGTTCGAGTAGAAAACAGAATTAAACAAAAATCCCTTTTCTGTTTTCTTGCAATCGACATGAGCGCTAACGTAAATCCTTTTGATTGGGTATCGAGCTTGTGCATACTACCTGATTGATCCAGACAAAGCACAATTGGACCTTTTCCTAGTACCTCATGTCCTTTCTGTTCATATTGCATCGTTTGGCCTTCCACAAAGCGACGCAGGAAATCGTTCTTCGTTATTGGATGTGTATACAAACCCAACTCCATCGGTAGCAATCGCTCAATATCGTTGCCTAGCGTAACCCCACTTCTTTCCATTGAATCACTATGCTTAGATTTTTGCTTTTTTCGGGCTATCTGTTTGAATCGACCTGCCCAATCCGCAATTTCTTTCATCTGTTTATTAGATGCGATCTTTTCAGCTAATGAAATTTGATCTCGTAAGGGAACTTTTTTCAACTCTGCGTCACCACTACCCGCACTCGTGCCTCCAAGTAATGATTTCAAGCTATCCTTCGTCTGTTTCGTTTCCTGCATAGCTTGTGACATCGCTTCTGAAAAGCTATGACTGTTGTTCTGTAACGTCTGTTGAAGTTGGTCCCCTAAGTCTGACATTGCATCTTTTAAGTCTTCTTCTAACTCCTTACTACCCTTTCCAGCCCCATTTTGTTGGTCCTGCTTTTGAAGTTGCCTTTGCATCGCCTGAATTTCCTGCATTTTATTTTGTAAGTCTTCATCCTTTTTCTTTTGGTCTATTAACCAATCATTTGTTTTCTCTCCAAATTTAACAGTTCCTATGGCTGATGATAAATCATCCAGACGGGTAAATTTCCGGTAACTTTCAAACGAGTCATCATTCATGATTTTCTCCATAAATGATTTGTTCACTTGCAAATCTTCTGGAATATCACCTTCAGTCAATTCAGGTTTCATTTTGTATAACGATGCCCAAATATCAGCAAGTAACGGTTCAAATATCGGTAATTCTCCTTCGACCTTTAGCTTTTGAAGACTTTGCGACATAGAATAAATTTCGTTGAAACGTCTTTTATCAAATGCATCTGTATTCAACACAGATTGATTTCCACTTTTCGCTTTTGCTAGTTCCAAAAGAAACACTTCCCTTCATTTGAATGAATAGAAAGCTAAGGATTAATTCCCCGGCTTTCATCCTCCGATTTTTACGCTTAAAACGGCATTTCAACAGCAGATCTTGTACTTGAAGTATCAATATCCATTGGCTCTAATATACTGTCAAGAACCTCTTGCTGAATCGCCTTCACTTTATCAAGCAGCGGATCTATATCCTTATCTCTACTTTGATTATGCTTTTTCAACTTATTTAAATCAGCAACCAACGATTTCAGTTTTTGAGTCGCTTCCATACCAGCGTCAGTAGAAGCATCCTTCTGAATAAGTGAATATATTTCACTCGCCTCTTCCTGAATCCTATCCAGTTTTTGAGTAACCACACCTTGTGCATGGCTGCGAACAATCAAAGAAACGCTATCCTTTTGATCTACTGTTTCCCAAAGTGCATTTTCAAGAATGACAATATCATCAACTTTCACAACTTGCCTTTGATTTATCAAAGCCTTCGCTTGAAGCACAGAAAGTGACTGTTTAAATCGTCTATCAGAAGGTCGAATTCCTTCATCTCGTAACTCATTACGGATTTTTGAAAGAGTGTCATAGACTTCATCAGGAATTGTAACCATGTCCGTAAAAAACAGAAGTTGAACCAACTCATCCATAGTCATGGAAGGCATAACAACACTTTGACCGGTGTCCTTCATCATCGAAACAAAATTCGTTTCATCTGCAATATAATCTAGCTCGAATCGAAGTAAGAATCTGTCGAAAAGAGCTTCAAGCCCTTCTCCCTCTTCAGGGTATTCATTTGAAGCTCCAATGACTGACATCAAAGGTACTTTTACAGGTGTCCCGTTATTATAGAAAAGCCTTTCGTTTATAAGCGTTAGCAAACTATTTAAGATTGCTGAATTCGCTTTAAATATCTCATCTAAAAATACGAGATTGGCTTCTGGCATTTTAGTTTTTGTATTTCGCTTATACACGCCCTGTTCAAGGTCTTTTAACGACAAAGGGCCAAAGACTTCTTCGGGTGTACTAAACCTTGTTAGCAACCATTGAAAATAATTTGTTCCCTGTACAATCTTGGCTAACTCAACCGACAATGCTGATTTCGCTGTACCCGCAGGTCCAATCATCAACATATGCTGCCTAGAAAGTAGCGCAACAAGAATCCCCTCAACTTCTTCTTCGCGTTCAAAAAACTTTGCATTGAGTGCCTTTTTAATTTCCTCTAACTTGGTAAAATTAGTGTTTGTCATTTTGATTAACCCCTTTTTTTAGTTTAGATAGAAAAAGGAAGCAGGCTCCTTATGAAACCCTACTTCCCTTTTTAAGATTCATTTTAGTTTTTCGCTGAAAGAATAAATAATTCTTGTTCTTTTATCGATAGCTCACGCATTTTCAACTGCAATTCCTGTTCTTTCAATTCATTTGAACGCTCAAGTTCTTGTGCAATTTTCTTTATAGATTGCACACACTCGACAACATCCCGCTCGTAGAATTTTCTACCCATTATTGTTTGAAAAAACTCAGGCATTCTAATCGCTCCATTTCTATACTTTTTAAAAATCCGCGACCATTTTCGCAATCGCTGCACGAATCGTCATGATTTTATTTTCTAGCGTGTCTGCTTCATTGGTGACAATCCCCTTGTAATTACGATAGTTGGCAATTACAGACTTCGCATTTTCAATAATCTCTTTCACTTGTCCCTTTTTCAGCCCAGCACTAGACTTACAATCCTGTAAAACGGATTCCAAATGATCATTTAGCTTCGTGTTCACCATTTGTCGGTTGTCGAATGTATTAACGACAGGTATCTTGAACCCTTCACTGTTCTCAAGAGAGGAAGTAAAGTTTACAAGTTGATTCAAACCTTCCGTATGTGAATCTGGAACAAAATAAACACCGCCATTAGGACGTACAGGTGTCGGTGCTAACGATTGAAGAATTTTACTCACCATTACTCTTACTTGCTGGGCTGAATAATGATCTTTATAAATATTGAAATTCCGCTCTGCTTCAAAGCACAGCTCTTTTGCAATTTCGTTCTCTGTTATAAACGTTAGAGAACTATTCTGCTTATCTAGTGTGATTACTCCCGCTTTACTGTTGTAATCAAGTCGTTTACCGGCCTGATCCACTTTTTCCACTACAATGTTTCTTTGCACGTGGCTTTTGTCCGAGAATACTTCACGTATAAGGAAGTTCTCAAATACACCAGCGTGTCCAGTAGATTTTCTAGTCTCAATCTCCTTAGTACTTCTTCGGAAAGCATCGGCTGGACGAATCGCATTTGGCATCCACTCAACAGGTAATCCTGATTGAACGAGTCCCTGCTCTAAATCATCCATTTTGACTAATTGTTTGCCTACTGAGAACCACATTAAGTGTCCTAAAATACCGCCTTGTTGCTCGTTTTGAACAGCTGTCATTTGATCAAGATTAATTGACATACCTATCTACCCTCTCTGTTTTGTATTTTAAATAAATAAAAAAACGCACTTAACCTAGCGATCGCTAAGTAAATACGTTTTAAAATAAACTGTTTTATGCTATTTAAATATACCTTCTTCAATCTCCTTCCATTATCATTTTAAATGCAAAAAATCGACCTCTCCTGAATAGGAAAAATCGATTTTAATATATATATCACGCAAAATGCGCAAGTATACTCTATATAATGTTGAAGTAATTAATGACGTCAAAAACGTCTACCTAACTTTTCCTATAAAAAAGGAATACAAAGGCTCAAAAGTTTATGCCGAATCTCTTTCTGCGTTTGCATAAAGTGTAACGACTTTCACCAGTAGGTAAGGTGACTAAGAAATAATTGGATATGAACTCATTTTAACAAAAACAGAATCACATAGCAAAAACATCAGAACAACAAATATCTATCGCTGGAGCATTTACTGTAATAAACGGCTACTTTAAATGAAAGGAGTAGTTAAGCACATCCCATGAGAAGCTCAATTGCGTAAATACGAAGTTTGGGATTTAAAATGATAGTTCGACTACACTCGCTTTAGGTTTTTCGTGTGAAGTTCAACCTTATCCGTAGGAGGCTCGAGTAATAATATACGAGGCTCGGTTCACGAATCCGCGGTTTAACCACATTTGCTTTAGAATTTTCGTGCGAAGCTCATGCAACAATATGCGAAGCCCACGATAAAAATTCTTATTGTTCTTCAAATAACGCTGATTTATTCATCATAATTAATCAACTATTTTTTAAATCAAAAAGAAGAGTGGTAAGCATAACTACTCCCACTCTTCTCCTCAAATACAATGATTAGGTTTTTATGTTACTTGCCAACGTCCAGTGCCCGAAGTCTGGAATGGGTATCAAGTTTTTTTGTTGCTTGCCAACGACTGGAAACCGAATTCCAGTTAGTTTGTCAAGTTTTCACAGTGCCTAATCAACACCATTGTTCTACTATCAGGATATCATAAAAGTATCCCGATGTGCATTAGTTCATCTATTTCATTCAAAGCAACAATAAAATTGTTTGACAACTTTATCCATACTTAAACAAACGCGCCCTTTATCCGAAAAACTAATTTGATACACCATAAAATTTGTAACCATCTACAATTTGAGAAAGTTCTCGCTTACTTACATCTTTCCAATCGGTTTCTAATATAGTATCGTTATTTGCATTTATTTCTGCAACAATTATATTCGTTTCTCTCGTAACAAAGTAAAGATTTACTTTCTTTATTACACCCACATTTTTTTAGAATAGCTCTTTATAGCTTCCAATGCAGCTTTTGTACCAATACTCACATCAGATTCTGCAGAATCATTATTCCTTTTTTCAAAAATGGGAAGCACCGTGAATTCAATGTTTAATTCCCCTTCTGTAAAATCAACAACTGAAAAATGAAAATAAATTTCACTTTTATCTTTTAAGTAAGCTTGTATTTTTTCTTCTTCGCTTTGGGTGCAAGCAGCTAACGTAAAAGTAAAAGTCATTAATAACATGAACAAAACATATTTCTTTATTGCTAAACCTCACATCCTTTACATTAGTTAAATGAAAAAATTAAAACCTTTTTCAAACTAAAGGCTCCGTCTGTTGAATAAGCTAACTTCTTATTAATGTAATAGATAAACAAATTTTACAGTTTTTTATCAGTCAGTCATTTTGAAGTAATTCGATAAGCGTTTTGCGGAAAAGTAAGATGCAGGAAGCACCACTACTAATACAATCAAGTAGTAAAAATGATCATCAATATTAGTCCCTGGCCAACGGTTATAAATATTAGTCCATAGCCAACGGCTATAAGTAAATGCCCATATCACTCGATATATAAGGAAGAATATTATTGCAAATAATAGATGTAACAAAATTTCTTTGTCTTTGATAGTAATTTTTTTCACCTCTTTTTTTGTATGTTTTTACCCATTCATATTAGGGGTTTAGTTTAGATATCCTTTACTGTATGTTTTTTAATATATACCGTCAAGTAAGTACATTGAAATTATAATTTTTATTGAGTATTAAAAAATGATACGGAAAATCATAGTGATTTTCCGTATCGTTGTAAACTTTTAAGGATAGAAACCTTTTAATGAATAGAGAGTAAAGATTTATCTTCATTTTTTTTCAGGTGGCTTAACAGGTAGGATTCGACGTTTGGAGTAACATTTGTTGTGAAGCCTAAGATATCAAGACTTTCAAGGTTTCTATCTCTATCAATATCAACTACTTCTGTTTTAAAAGAAACACTATCTCCAATTGAAAATTGATTCCTAAGGTCTCCAACAAATTCCCAATAAACTTGTGAAATTTTAGAGTATGTTTTATCTAAATAGTCAAAACCGAAGCTTGTGGTTTGATTGTCACTATCATAGTAAATATTTGTAATTGTATCATTGACAATGATTGAGTCCCCGACATTGAAACTTTTTAAACTGTAGACATATTCCTGTAATTCTTCATCAAACATGTCATTTAAGAAATCATTAATTGATAAAACAGACTTTTTTGATTTCGATTCAGTATTAATATTTTTAAAAGCTGCCTGTTGTGGAATAGTAAAAACTGACTTGTTATCGAAATTATTTTCCAAAAGCGTATCTTCAATCGAATAAGGTTGCGATTCATCTAAAGGCAGGCATTGAGTACATGGAGGATTATTAACAAAGTAGAATGTCATTAGGTCCCACGTAATTGGATCATGGATACTATTAATAATTTTGTAATCGCCACTTGACATTCTGCCAGCTCCAACTCCGTTGCCGGAGGTTACGTTCTGACTAGCTACTTTTGTCCAGGTGTTGGCTTTATATATACTAATAGTAATTTTTTTATTGGAATTTCCTGAAGCTACTTTTCCTACCGCATAAATGCTGTCATAATAATCTTTAAATTTCACTGTGTAGTCTGCAGATGGTTAATATTGGAATATTCTACTGTACCCGTAGACGTTCCGTAAGCACCAGGTACATTTAGTACTCTTGCAGGTGCATTGTAAAAATGATTAGATATAGCTCCATAGATTGCATACGTGGCACCCAAATACGTTGCCCACTGATTTTGAATAGTTATAACATCGCTTGTATTTTCTTCACCACCGACTTGATTGGTTGCTTTACTTAAAGGAGAAGCTATGCCTGGTTGAGTAAAACCAATGAAGATCGATAGAAACAACATTGTTACGACTAACGGCATTAGTAGTTTTTTCATACAAAATACCCCCTATTGTTTTTTATGGTACAATACAATTATAGCAATTCTGAATATTAAAATCATTAACAAAAGATTGGGAAAATAGAGCTCTTAGAGACCAATCTTTTAAGCTTTTCGACAGTAAGTTTCCTAGAAGTAAGAAAGTGAAGTGAAATAAATGATTTTAAACGGATACTTAATCAAAAAGGAGCGCATAAATAAAAAGATGAAGCAAATTTGGCTGGCCAAAGGCATCTGTTCAGTATCTTACCTGAGCAAGATTGAGAATGGACAAACAGCTGCTAGCCAAGAAATTCTAAGTCTTCTAGAAGAAAGATTAGAGATCGTAACGGACAGCTTCGACCCACATACTGAGGATTCTATCATAAAATCATTGTCGAATAGCTACAAAGAATATCTCACAAAGAAAATTAAGGATGGTATTCATGTATTTGCGAATACCAGGGATAAAAAATATGTATTTAATTGTAGGAGAAATCACAATACCTATAACCTATTGTTAATCCGCTTTTTATTAATCAATAATGAAGATAGAAATACAATAAGAAAGGAAATAGAATTTTCCCAGCTGCTACTAAGTGAGTATAGTAATAAAGAAAAGTACCTCTATTATATAAATGGATGTCTATATAGATACTTTGAAAGTGATTACCAAAGTGCTTTTGACTATATATTGAAAACTGAAGATATATTGAACGGTCTACTATTGGAACCATGGGAAAGAGCAGATTTTAATTATATTGCAAGTCTATGTTATGGAAAAAGATCACTCTTTAACCAAGCCATAGATTTAGCTGGTCAATCATTGAAATACTTTACAGACAACATTTATTCGGAGCGAGCTTTAGATTGTCATATAATATTAGGAAATTCATATAAGAATTTGTCGGATTACAATAATTCGAAGAAGCATTTGATGTTTGCATTAGAAATAACTAACCAATTAAACAAGTATGACCACCTTGGTATGATTTATCATAATCTGGCTCTACTACATTCACGTATGGGGTTTTCACTAACCGCTATTGAGAAATTCAAAAAAAGTTTAGAGTATAAAAGAGATGAAGGGCATAAAAGTTATCTTCTAACCCTTTACGCTCTAATGAAGGAACTATATAAAAACAGTGATTATGAGGAAGCAAGCGAATTATGTAAACAGGGATCACTTCTTATAAATGAGTGGGAAAACAATGAATTATACAAGGAGTATACTTTTCATTTTGATATTTACAGGAATTATTTTGATGAAAGTGTAGATATAGAAAAGACTTTAATTTCTGCAATTGACTATTTTGGCACAGTTAATGATAATTGGAATACGACTAAATACACATTAGCCTTAGCAGAGCATTACAAAAGTATTGGTCAATACAAGAAGTCAGCAATAAATTACAGTAAGTTTGTCCAGGTTCAACTCGAAAAAAAATCGATTAAATCATGGGAGGAATTATGATGAAAAAAACAGTAATACCTTACTTTCTATCTCTAATGCTAATGGCATCTCTGATAATTCATACTACATCAGAAAACGATGATGAAAATCCAAAACCTACAGAATTTCCATCCGCCTTCATTATTTAATTTTCAACTTGCATTAATGATAGTTTAAACAAAAAAGAAGACAGGGGCTCCCCTTAATAACCCGTTAAGTTCAATGGTACAAAAATGCAATTAATCAACCAAAAGAGACCAAATTTGATGTGAACCCCAAAAATTAGAGCTGAAATCTAACTTTTGGGGTGTTTTATTATGAATAAATATAGTGATGAATTTAAGGTAGAAATTGCTTTAGAATATCTAGGGGGACGAACTGGATATCGCATGTTGGCAGAAAAATACAATGTGAAAACTGAGACGCAAATTAAAAATTGGGTGAGCGCATAAGAAAATTATGGAATCGAAAGATTAATGAGGAAGAATGCGAATGAAATTTATTCTGTTCAATTCAAGCTAGATGTATTAAGCTAGATGTATTAAGCTTTATGAAAAAGATAGGCGCTTCGTATCTACAAACAGCACTTCAATTCGAACTCACAAATCCACCGTTAATTGCTGCATGAAATAAGAAGTTCCTTGATGGCGGTGCCGAAGCCCTGGACCAACCGAGAGAAAAGCCCACCATGTCAGACAAAGCGAAGAATGTTAAACGCAGTAAACAATCTGCTTCACAAGATGAAATCACGCGTGAACAGAAATTAGAACGAGAGAATGAACTCCTTCGTTTAGAGGTTGCATACTAAAAAAAGTTAAAAGCTTTTCAGATGGATCCAAAGGGTTATCTCGAAAAGCACAAACAACTCTATCATTCGAACTCACAAAAGAATTCCGACTGAATGATATACTTCAAATTGTAAGCATTCCTGAATCCACTCATCATCATTATTTGAAGCGCATATCTATAAAAAATCCTGATTAGGATTTAGAAACTAAAATACAATCTATTTTTGAAGAAAATAATGGGAACTATGGATATCGACGCATAAATTTAGCGCTAAAAAATGAAAGCATTATTGTAAACCATAAAAAGATTCAACTGATTATGAAGAAATTTCCATGTAAATCGCGTAGGTATAGTTCTTACAAGGGAACTGTAGTAACTGTGGCGAAAAACCTCCTTCACCGTAGGTTTTATACAAATCCAGCCTATCAAAAATTAACAACTGATATTACAGAATTCAAGTGTTTAGATGTCTTCAAATTGTATCTGAATCCTATTATGGATATTTATAACGGAGAAATTATTTCATATCGTATCAATATGCACCAACACTTGACTTAGTTATGAGACCGCTCAAAAAAGCTCTTAAAGTTGTTGAATACTCACAATATCGTACGACAATACATCCGATCAAGGATGGCATTATCAGCATAAAGATTGGGTCAAGGCGCTTAAGAGTTATGACGTGTTTCAAAGCATGTCCCGCAAGGGAAACTGTATTGATAATTCTCCTATGGAAAGCTTCTTTGGAATTTTGAAACAGGAGATGTATTATGGTGTACCTCTTCGTACATATGAGGAGTTGAAAAAAGATATTGAAGCTTATATTCAATATTATAATAACAAACGCATTAAACAAAAATTGGCTGGCATGAGTCCGGTCCAATACCGTCTCCACGCCAGCCAATTAGCTGCTTAATATAAAACTCTAACTTTAAGGGGTCACACCATTCTGGGGCATTTTCTTTATAGATAAGCTCGATTTGACCAAGTACTTCCTTTGTTACATCTTTTACTTTTTGCTCATCATTCCATATACGATTGAACTCTCCCATAGACTGTGCGATAAAATTATTATCTCCCAGTAATACAGGGAAACTTGCAAACCGATTTGATTCTGTAATGCCTAAACCATCTGCTGTAAATTCGATTTCTGATTGGACTTGCATGCTTGTTTTCTTGTTTTCAATGACAATTTCTTTAGGAAATGATGTATCATCTACAATTGTTTTAAACTGTGCTTTATCTTTAATCCATTTTGCAGCACTATTTGCGATATGAGGGGATAGCATCTTATTTCTTAATTGAATTTCAAAGTTATTACCCTCAAATTTAGGATAAGTCATTTCTGCGCGATCCTGCCCAATTGTGTATTGTCTTTTCAAATCTTTTTCTTTCTTATAGAAAGTAGGTTTCGTGTATAAAAATCTGAAGGAATCGACATTTTCTAATTTATCTTTTAGTGAATGGTATGCAAATAAGCTAAAATATGCCGATGCAATCGCAACTTTAGAATCCTTCTTTATTTCTGACTTCAAAATATTTAATAATGTATTGTCACCCTTATTATCAACCATTTTAAGTTCTATTTTGAAAACCTCCATCTATCTAAGTACTGGTTCCTTATCTTACATTATATCTGAAGGTCATCACTTTTGTGGAATTATGTATAAATACCTATGAATTTTACATTCTATTAACTATATATTTACGGATTATCAAAAAACAAAAAGCAGTAGGAGGTGATTAAATTAATCACCTCCTACTGCTCGTTTTTATTAAGTTTTAAAATAATTACTCTATTTTACATATACCCCTTCTCTTTAAGCGATAGAAATTTATGATCACCAATAATCAAATGATCCAACAACTCCACTCCCATCACACTACCTGCTTCAGCCAATCTCTTCGTAACATCCACGTCCTCAGGTGAAGGATCAACTGTGCCGCTGGGATGATTATGAAGACAAATTATAGAAGCAGCACTATGTTTCACAGCTTCCTTATACACCTCCCTTGGATGTACTATCGATGAATTTAGCGAACCAATGAAAATGGTCTTTTTATGAAGTACTTCATTCTTTACATTTAGATACAGGACCACGAAATGCTCCTGCGTTAGAGATGTCATTTCTGCCATCATATACGATGCTGCATCATCTGGGGATCTAACTGTGAAACGTGTTTCATTCTTTCCAACGTTCCGTACCTTTTTAGCGAGAAGCATGCCCGAATGAACTTTCAAAGCTTCATTATGTGTCATGCCTTCCTCTTCCAATTCGAAAACTGTCATTTCTACCAAAGTCCTTAACCCATGGCCTGCTAAACGACCTGTAAATTCAGGTGTTGAAGAGGGTCCGATTAAGACAGCAAGAATGTCCTGTAACTCAATGACCGCTTCAGAACCGACTGCATCATATGTTGCGACTGCTTCACGAGCAGATGTAATATATTTTTTAGTATTCATTTTAATTGTCCCTTCTCACACAAAGCTAGCGCCGAGTAGCACTAGCTTTCATGTGCCACTCTTTCCTACCCGGTGGAGGGTTTTTTATGTTATAATTAATCTACATTTTTTTAAAGAATCACTTTTTACGAGACGAGAATCTTCTTGTCTCTTTTTTTTCGCCCATTTTTGCTACAACGGCATCATCCCAACCCAATTTCTTTAGGTTAGATGCAGTAATGTTTAATACTTTCCATGGATTGACACCTTCAAGAACCATGTTCTGCGCTAATTCTTTAAGACCCTCTTCATTGAAACTCCACGATGCAGATAGGGTATAATCCCAAATCACATCACCAGTATCAACAGGACCATTTACATCAACGAATGCTTTTAGTTCTGCTTTCATTGCTTTTAATGCTGCTTCGACACGTTCAATTTCTTTACCTAAACTAATTGCACGATCCATACTTTTAACTTCTTCTGTCTTTGCTAGTACCATTATTAAACTCCTCCTTTAAATTCCAATATTTCCGCTCCCAATAACTTTCACATCACCTTTTTCAATGGCTAAGAAAATGTCATGAATATCGGACAGTAAATCTAGCTTTTTAACTTCTCCTTTGTCATCCAGTTGGTAGATACCGCCAAACTTAAAGACAAGGAATTTCCTTTCCTTCTTTTCATCTACATAACAGATGAATGATTTCTTTGTACCACCTGTTTTAACATTGGAAATAAGACTTTCTAAATATTTTCCAACCATTCAATCACTCCATTTCTTTTTATTTTTGAAAACAAAAAAAGCCGACGTCATCCCGAAGGAATCAATCAGCTTTTAATATATATCACGCAAAAATGCGGAAATACCCATAAGAATATGCTCGAAAGCAATTTTGTGACGTACAATTACATCTGCCTATCTTTTCCCGAGACGAGAATGCAAAGGCTGCAACATTTGTGTCGAATCTCCTTTTGTATAATGAAAAGGTATAACGACTTTCATCAAAATACGATGACTTTGAGACTAATAAACTATACATCTATTTTATCAAATTCATATTCGTACCGCAACACTTTGGAAAATGTGTATCTGATGAATCTAATGAACCTAAAATATATTTATTTTCTAATGAAATAAAGAAAAGAACAGATTGGATAATTTGCGTTGATATGATGCTTACACAACTATTTTAAAACGGCTTTTGTTTTAATTAATGACAAATAAAAAGTCACTTATTTACTACTAAGCGGTGCGGTTTAGAATAAACTTTTACATACTATTTATACTTAATTAGCATCTCATCTAACGACATATTATAAAATCAATCTTCATGGTAATCCTGTTATAATAACAATAAAATAAAAATAGATTCATTATTCAATAACTGGGCCAATTTAAAGTAATTGATTTCGATTTTGAGTAAAAAAAATAGAAGAGGTGAAAAATGGAGGAAGATAATAGCTACACCTAATTTCTTATAGGAAGCAATGGTATTATTGATAACATAGACTTTGTTGCTACAGTCAAAGGGGTTTTGATCCAGTAGAGTTAACAAACTTGTTAAATATACAACCTTTTAAACGCTGCCCTTATGGTGATAAAAAAATTGAATTCCATCTGTTTAACCACCTATAGATTATCATATTAAGTCGAACGGTTTATAAATAAAAAGTAGCTCAATCGGGTACACATTAGTAAACGCCAATCAACTAATAAAGGAGTGCTCCCGATGAGCTATGTACACATTTTACCACAGGAACGTGTATTAATCGAAGAATATAGAATTGCTGGTAAATCCCTTTGTTATACCGCAAGACAGTTAAACAGAAGCAAGAGTACGATTAAATATGAGCTAGATCGTGTTTATCCTTACAATGCTCTTCAAGCACAATTGGACTATGATACTAAACGTCAAAACTGCGGTTGTAAACGCTCTGTGAACCTTGACGATATCACACACATCCTTGTTCATTTGAAGAAGGGCTGATCTCCAGAAATGATTGTGGGACGATATGAAAAGAAGGCTGGAAATCCTTTCCCTATAAGTGTTTCAAGCATTTATCGATATGCGGCTGCCGGGTTGTTTCAACTTTCTCAAAAGCTTCTTATTCGCAAAGGAAAGAAGCTGAAAAACAACGTACAAGAAACGCGTGGAAAAATGCCTCAGTTAAAAAAGATTCACGAACGTCAAGCTCCAAGAAGTGAAATTGGACACTGGGAAGTGGACACGGTTATTGGAAAAGCTCATAAAAGCCAAATACTTACGCTTACAGAACGAATGAGCCGTTTCACAATCATTCAAAAGCTGTCCTTAAAGACTGCAAAGGAAGCAGCCAAAGAAATCATATTCCTTCTGAAAAGTCTTCCTAAAAAGCTTGTGAAGTCAATCACTGCAGACAGGGGAAAAGTGTTTCATATGTGGATAGAAGTTGAAAAAGGACTTGAGATTCCTTTCTACTTTTCAGATCCTGGTGCTCCTGGACAACGAGGTACTAATGAAAATACGAACGGTCGAATCCGACGAACATATCCAAAAGGAACCGACTTCAGTAAATTAACCCAAAAGGAAATCATGGAGTTTCTATTGAATTTCAATCAGGTCCCTAGAAAAGTGCTTAATTTCAATACTCCCTTTGAGATACTGATGAACTATCTACCGTGTTCGACTTGACTTGACAATTTATAACCTAATAAAGAAGCTTCCCTAAAGTCTGTATTAATTTAAAAAATGTTACTATCATCATATGAATCAGATTGTATCATTCGGCTTTCATAAACTCTAACTTTAAAGAACCTAAATAAAAAATATCTTCCTCATATAAATCTAATAAAAATTCACTAGCGGTAAATTCGAACTATCCAATACGCTTTTCTACTAAAAAAATATGATTGATTTCAATATCTTCCCAACTCATTACTTAGTCAATCCACAAGAAATGAGCTGATCAGTTGGAACAAAATCAAAGCATTTAGTACTTTATGAATAAGGCATCCTTTCATATCTCTTTCAGATGCGTTTAAACCTTATTTCTTAACTGTGCACTTATAATAACATTGAGGGATAAATTGCAAATTACCTTTTATTTTATTCCTATATTCTCTGTATACTCAGTCTTCCTGAAATCCTTTTCTGCTCTTTCTAGGTTCTTTTTAGAGAGTGTAAAATATCTTGTGTAAATGAATAAATACAAAAAGGAAGACCTTTTCTTGGTAGAATTAAGTCACCACAACCAATCCTAGAAAAGAGGCCTTCCC
>NZ_JBHUGI010000001.1:0-50985 GCF_042681925.1 Sporosarcina siberiensis | reverse complement strand
GTAGAAAAATCCTATAAGCTTCAAATAGAAAAACTACAACTAGAAATTGAAAACAAAAATAACGCAAAATAAACTACTTGTACTTTATTTTGCGTAAAAAAAAAAGAAATGATTCCTTGAAGGGATCATTTCTTTTAAAGTTTATTACACACATCAAATGTAAGTAGATACAATCGTACCTACTTAAAATAGAATAATTTTATTTTAACACTTTTTAAAGAGTTTTTCAAGAACCGTAGATAAGCACATTTTTTGTTTTATTTTCTGCTCTTCTTTTTTAGCAAGTAGAAAGCATTCAAAAAACTATAATACTACAAGTAGGAAGTTGCTAAATCGATTCAGTATATTTTCTCTTCCATCTACAACAAACGCGCCCGATTCTTGCACACGAGAGCCAAACCACTCATTGAACATAAGCTTTTTCATTAGGGTAGTTTTGCCTGCTTCATTTGCTCCAACTAATCCATAACTTTTTCCTTATTCAAATACACATTTTTTTGTAATAGCATTCCATCTATTGAGACTTTCAATTTATTTACATCAATCACCTACAAAATATAGTATTTGTCCTAATACTGAATAAAAGAGTGGATCTTTTATTGTAGCTATATCTTCAATTTCAACATTGACTTTAAATTTTTCCTTAATTGAAAACTTCCACCTAGCAATCTCTTTACCCCCTTCATAAAACTTGACCCAGTCTAAAATACCTTTCTTGGATATAATCTCCAAATTATTACCTGTTATAACATATTCAGGGGTAAGAATATCCATCCCTTTTTGCCTAGCAATAAATTTTTCTTTACTATCATCGTTTAAAAATTGAATATCAAAATCAGATTTTTTTAATTTATAATGATTTTTTTTTGCAGCAATTAATTGTATCCCTTTTTCATTAAATGCTCTGAAGGTGGAAATTAATTTATTTTCACCAATCCACATATCAAAGATTCTATGGAAAATGGACTTAAAATACCTCTCGATAGAGCCATGCTCTTTTCCATTTACATCTTTAATTGTCGCTCGAACAGTACTTGACTTTACGTAAGGCCCTTGATAGCTATATGTATTCATCTAATTTCCCTCCAATTTTATAACTAGCTCTTTTACACAAATTCTTGAAATGTAATGATTTTTGTTTCTTCGTAAATATAATCTTCATAAAACATTGCAAGTGTTGTATTTAGTGTTTCGTAATAAACATTTCTCTCTTTATTCGATAAACCTTTTAACGTACTTTCAGATGGGACATTTTTTGTAACTACGAGTGCATAATATTCTTTAAATCAAGAGCACATTAATACTTTTGCTTATGTAATAGTATCCAATTCATTGAATACATATATTTAACGTCTGTTAGTTTTTTCCAATCAACCCGTAAACTCTAAATCAAACAATTCCTAACAGCCTATGATTTGGTTGTTAAATTCCCCTATTCTATTAAAATATATGTCGGCTGATCTGAGAAATATAAAAAAATAGATAAACCAGAGCTGGTCTGTTTGTTACATTTTTGTGTTGATATTTCTGCATAGCTTTCTTTAATCCTTATTACATAACTTTTGATTACGGCCACAAAAATGTACCACTTCTGCCATGGTTTTACCAGCGATTGCCGCAAGACTAACCCTCGTTCTTAATGAGTTTACCACTAGGTTAACGCCAAGAAAGTGCAAATTTACAACGTTAAGGATTTTTAAAGATAAAAAATTCTAACCCTTCCGTATTTTGAGGGAGGAATTAGGATTGTGATTTTCAACTTACGCACCCTATTTTCGTATAATTCTTTCCATAATCATTTGATTTATGCCCCAGAACAGAAAACGGAATACAACCGCAATGAGAAAGAAGGCATAAACAAATTCAAAAATGGTGAATGGCTCATAATCAATTAAATATGAATTAATAAAAATTAAAACTAGAGACAACAGCTCAATTAAAGACTCTTTAAGTCCATTTTTTTGATACAAGCACCTAGTTCCTTTGAGATTAAAGATATCTTTTGATTCTTCGCTTAAAAAACCTTTAACAAAGCCCAAACCTATTAAAAAGATTCCCATAGCAAGTCCATACGATATATTTAATACCTGTGTTAATACACAATAAATTATGGCCTAACCTTATACGACAATTGCACCGGTTTGCTCAAATTAATCAGTTATTAAAATAATAAACCCTCCACGGAAACGTAAAAAACAAAAAGGGAACCAATTATACTGACAATGCCCATTTTCTTTCGATTCTGTTTGATTTCAGCTATGCCTATAACCAGCAACATTGTCCCTATAACAAACATCATATATGGCAATCCTTCATAGTTACTAGATATTAAGATGTATCCCCCCAAAACAAAACCAATGATAACTAATACAATTCTAAGTATTTTCAGCAATATGCCCATTCTCCTTCGCCCAAAATTACGGTTACTCCACGATTTGGCCCGTTAGCTGAATACTGTTCTTACTGAATATTCGTTATTTCATACAACTAGTATAGCATTTTTAATTATAACCAATATGGTTTTTGAACACCTTTAAATATGAAGTAGTAAATACCTTTCATTCGATCGTAACAAGTTTTTTAGCTTTGGTACATTTCTTTGTTCACAACAATCAGTTACCAATCTTCTATATTCTAGTAATACAAACACGAACAATAAACTACAAATAGTTTATTGTTCGTGTGATTTTAAAAAAATATAAAGGTTAGATTACGCTGGTACTTCCAATTCACCTTGATATATCTTCATAACTATATCCTCAGAAATCTTCCCATTAGAATTTAAATACCCTAATGATTGAAGCTCTTCCTTTTTTTCTTCCATCAATCTTTCCAGTATCCCCATGCCTTTTAACCTCTTATATTCTTGGTAATTTTCTGCCATATGATTATCGAATTTCTGATCTATTTCTTTGTCTTCTTTACCAGTATTTAAGCTAATCATTAGTTCTATAATCTCCGCATCTTTCAATGCTAAATTTGAGTCTCCTAACCTACCTAATTCAAATTGAATTTGTTGTTTTCTTTCAATTTCCCTCTTACTCTTTTCACCTTCAAACCACCAATCAGGTAATCTTTCTACCTTCTGCTGCTTTCTAATATTTATAATATCTTTTATTTCAATACCTGTTTTTCCCTTTAAAACATTTTCAACCAACGACTTTAATTTGCTAATAATAAAAGCTTCTGGATTGTTAATTGTCTCAGCATTTCTTGTGTATTCAAAAAGGGTATGTATCTCTCTACTAATATCAAAAGAGCCAACGTTAATTATTTTCAATAAAAGTTCTTCAATTGCATAACAAGCATCATTCCCAATACTTTCAAATATATTGTTCAATATTATTGCTTTTACACGCTCATCATCATCAAAAAGTACATTTTCACCTGTAAGTCTATTAAAATACTTTCTATCTTTAGATCCGTATGCCTTTTTAAATGATTCAGCATACATTCCAAAGCGTTCTTTTCCTTTTTGCATGTCAGACTCTGCTTGTCCCTCTAATCGAACCTGCGAGCTTTTAGGGCTGTTTCCAGGCTCTGTATTACTCTTTGTATTTTTCCTTTTAATAATGAATGATAATGAAGTGATTTTTCTAACCGTTTTGTGTTCGATCATCTTTACATCGAACTCTGAATGTTCGTTAACCTCTTTCAATGAAACCTCTAATGCTCTTTGTTTGAAGTGACCATATTGAGCTAGTTTAAATTCCTTTTTACCGTTAACTTCCTTCAAAACAGGAACACCTAACAAATTTTTTAATTCTTCGACTTCGACTTTCCATGAACCAATTTTCTCCCACTTTTTCACTAGCTGATATAATCTTGACGAGTAAATACTTTTAAAACTAAGAAGTATATTTAATTTAGTAGTTGTAAAGTTATTTTCCAAATTTAATAAATAAGGATACAATTCTGGAGAAAGTTTAATTTCTGCAACGCCTTCCTTTGCAATATAGCTTGATTTCGTTACCCACTGAAACATTTCCCAACTTCCGTCTTCTTGCTGTATTTCGATAATTTTTTTCATTAACTTTTTTATTGTATTTTTAAAGGCTGAGTAATTCGGATCTTTGAATTCCAGCCATTCTGTAAAGTCTTTAATTGGCACTCTAAAGGGTTCAATTTCTTTTATAGGTTTTTTTATTACTCTTTTTCCATTTTCATCAATATCAAACTCTGGTGGCTGTATATTGCTTAATACAGCGAATAGGATTTTTTGCTCGTTCAAACTTAATGCATCTGAAAATCTAGCCTGTACTAAATCATTGTGCAAGGTGACTAAAAAGTCCTTGCTCAACTTAATATCATTCATAACAAAAACCCCTCTATCTATATATTTGATGTGTGTGAATCTACTATAAAACAGTTTACTGTTATTTGCAACACAATAATCACACATATTAATTCAAGTGATAATTGACGTTAGATTTGTGATTTTTAAATATATAGACGTTAGATTTGTGATAGTTGGCGTTAGATTTGTGATAGTTAGACGTTAGATTTGTGATAGTTGGGCGTTAGATTTGTGATAGTTGGCGTTAGATTTGTGATAGTTGGCGTTAGATTTGTGATAGTTAACCTCTACGAAGACCTTCACTACAGTGTTTATAGCCCCTCTATAACAGTTATAAGGTTTATAACATCTCTTAATAACATTTATTAATAACATACATAACAAGCTACTCAAACCCGTCTGGTTAGATATTAATTCATTTATTAACTCTTTTACTTAATTCAAAATCAAAACACTTTACTAGAAAAATAGATTTATAAAAATGCAAAAAAAAAAGACCTTTAAAGGACATTGATTGTACGATTCAAACCTTAAAAGATAATTCACCGAAAAAAACGCGTCTAAACATATCTTATAGATTAGTATCCAAAACGATGTTTTAATCTTTTTAGACGCTAATCATCGATCATTACCATTTTAATGATTTTTTTCATTTTTTAATTCTGAAAAAAGTTCAGTATCAAAAAACTCGGATAAGGTCATATCGAATCCGTGGGCAATCTTTTTCAATGTGATGATTCTAGGATACTTTGAACGCCCAGACATTATTTCAGAAATGGTCGATTGATTGACACCAGATCTTCTAATTAATTCATTAGTAGTCCAACCCCTGTCTTTACATAAAGTACGCACTCTTTCAGTTACCGCATCATGTACATCCACAAAAAAAACCTCCTTCCTTCTCGTATAGCATTTCATTTCAAACAGAACTATTAAATGTATGTATCATTTCCAAGAGAACTATTAAGTATATATATCATTTGTAACAGAATCATTAAACCTTATTCAATAATAAGGCATCAAAAATGAGTTTGCAATTGTAATTCAAGTCTAATTTCCTATATTATTTCACATCTATACTTTTTCGCTTTAAAGATTTAATAAAGCAATGAGCTATTAAAAGCCTAGAATACAACAAGAAAAACTTTTTTCATACTAGTTAATGGATTTCATAAAATACCGTGTTAGTTATTTTGAACTAATATAAGTTTGTTGATATAACTTGGAGTCATTGTAATAAAGAGTTTATTCAATTTAATATCAGTATACTGTTGACAAATATCAGTATACTGATATTATTGAGTTATTCGAAATCAACCAAATTATATAGGGGGTGTGTTCTTGTCTTATTATTTTGGGGATTGGATAAAAGAACAACGTGATTTCTTTAATTTAACTCAAAAAGATTTATCCGAAATAACACAAAAGAAAATTACCCAAAGCATAATTTCAATGTGGGAACGTAAGGAAATAATTATACCCTCAATCCAAAACATCATTACTGTAACCGAATCATTAAATATCTCATTACAGAGTGTTCCGTGGGATCACTTTACATTGGAAGAAGAAAATGAAACGAGGTGTGTAGAAATGAAAAAACGTTTCAGTTTATACGAATTACCGTCAGCTTGTTCAGTAAAAACCTTTGAAGGCAAAACGTATGACTTAAAAGGATTCGTGGGAATAGAAAAACACACAGGCGAAGTAAAACACATAACCGATTTATATTATCGAGCGAAAACGGTCGTTTCTGAATCAAAATTATTAGCAAAAAGAAGAAAAGAAAACGAGGAATTAATTAAAGAAAAACGAGAAAAGAAGTTGAATTAACTATTCGTAAAGTAAAGTAACACACCGTTAAAGGCAGTAGAAAAAGACAATTGAATATCGGGATGTCTTTCGTTTAGTGGTAGAGCGGATAGATATATCCAACTAAAAGGTTTAACAAGGGAATCCTAAAACTTGTTGTTTTAAAAATGGCCACGTGATAGTTCTTGGTTATCTAAAAACCTCGTGCATTGAAGCTATATGCTTCAAGGAGTTTGCGAATAAACCTGCTAGAAATTCGCGTAAGCATACTGTCTTTAATGGTGTGTTACTACCAACATTATTTTAATGAAAGGTGGTGGGCATCATGGCTACAAAAGAACAACGTCAAAATAAACAAATGGTAGAGCGATTATTATTGATTGAAGGCATTGAATATGATAATTGGGTTGATGAATTTCATACTAGCTATATTCAATCTAATCAGAAGTTAATCTTTGAAGCACTTGATAGCAAGATTAATAAAGGCAAAGAGAAAAAAGAAAATGTAATCGTAACTGATAAAAACGTGCCGTCATCTACTAATTTCTAAATTGACCACAAATCCGTTTGAAAGGAGGAATGTGCAATGGAAGGTTTAATTTCGACAGGACAAGCAGTTTTGGAGTGGGCTCAGCGCCTTGGAATGATTAGTGCAGCGATTGCTTTCTGTATTGGTGGTTACTATTTGATTTGGGGTGGTGATCGGGGAAGGGGTAAGTCAATTGGCTGGTTCATTGGTGCAGCTGTTGGATTAATAATTGTAATGGGTGCGTTAGGAATCGCTCAAAGTGTCGATAGTAATATCAAGTTTTAACAAAATAAGAAAGTTTGGAAAGCTACATATGTAAATGTGGCTTTTTTCTTTGTCTAAAAATGGACTTTAAAGGAGAGTTGGCTAAATTGCTACAAGTATTATTTGCAGGTGTTGAAGATAATTTAATTAAAAACCACACCAGAATTGATTTTGTTGAAGCTGTAGCTATGACACATGATTTAGAAATGAAGTGCAGAGAAGAAAAAAGAACGTTTTCAGCGGAGTTTACAATTATTTCACCAGAAACGGAAACAACATTGTACGTTGGAATAGTTAATTTCGGTTCATATGATTACCCAAATATTTATCATCAAATTAAAGAAATGACACGACTTATTAAGGTGAATAAAAAGAACTTATCCGATAAAACCTACTTACTTGAACAGATTGAAGAATTAACACCAGCCGAATATAAAGTAAAAGAAACAATAGATAAAACCCTTGTTAATCTTGACCGATCGAAAATATCCAAATTAAAAAAGTGGCAAAGGATTATCATTTACTCTTTTACTTTAGCAACAACGATTGGATTAGTTGCCGTTGGAATATCTTTTATTCTACAAAAAGAACAATATGAAAAAGCGTTATCTGATGGCAGAAGAATGGTTAGTGAAAACGAGGAAATGATTGATGTCTATGAATTGGCTTTGTTAGGTAAAAAGGAAGATTTGGAAAAGTATTTTGAAGGAAAGAAAATGAATCAAAATCAACAACTTATTCTAGTCGATATGTATTTAAAGGAAAATGAATACGATAAAGCTGTTAGCACTTTGGGAGATCCAGTAGAAGTTGAAACCCTTATATTAAATAATGATTTCTGGAAGAACGGAGAAGTGAAAATTAATAAACTGAAAGAGTTCAATGAACTATATCCCACAAATGAGGCTAGGTTTGATGTAGCTTATTTTGAAAATGAATATGAATTGATGTTAAATTTACCGACTATTAATATGACTGTTAAGCGTTCCAGAATGAAAACATATGCTTTGATGAAGCTTGGGAAAATTGATGAAGCAAAAATAGAGCTGAATAATAATAATGATGAAAGATTATCAGGGAAAATTGATCGGTATCAAATTTTAGAAGCTGAAATTAAAACATTAACTGAAAAAGTTGATCGGGAGGCACAAAATAAAGAAAAAGATGAAGAAACGATTGAAACATTGTCAGTGGAATTAGAAGAAAAGACAGCAGAATTTGATGGGTTGTAAAAGGGGTGGTATGAATTGAATGAAAAAATCTTTTTTCGTTTAGTAAAGAAAATTGGGTTGCCGATATTAGTTTTTCTAGTAATATCCACTCTAATATTTCTATCGTTAAATTTTCTATTAAATATGTCAGTAGAAATTTTTCAAAAGACGATAGGAACAGGTTCCATTTTTGAAATCGAGGAAATTAAAATTGATGCAACAATGTTAACAGCTTTTCCGTTTATAGTTTCATCAGTTTTAGTCTACGTTGCAATGTTTATGTTTACAGTTGCTTCGGGTTCATTTCTAGCATTTAAAGTATTTAATAGTTTCGGAAACCTAAAAAAAGACCAAAAAGGAAGTGCTCGCTTCACTACTTTTGATGAAATTCAGAAACAGTATCGGGAAGTACCAGATAGGGGAAAACGCTTTGAAGGTGGGGGGGGTGTCCCAATAGCACGTTATAAAGACAAATTGTTTATAGATGATAGTCCAGTAAATAACATGATTATAGGGACTACTCGTTCAGGGAAGGGAGAAACATTTGTATTTTCAGCCATTGATATTTATAGTCGTGCAGCAACGCAAGCCAGTATGATTTTAAATGATCCAAAAGGAGAACTGTATTCAGCTTCAAAAGATACGCTAGAAGGCTTAGGGTATCACGTTGAGGTTTTGAATCTGATGAATCCAAACCAATCAATGAGTTATGATTTGCTGGAAATAGTAAAACAAGAGTTTTTACTAGAAAACTATTCACAAGCGCAACAATATGCCAGGTCATTGTCTTTCATGCTATATCATGATCCAAAGTCAACTGATCAAATTTGGTCGAAAGCGTCTACAAATCTTTGTACGGCTCTAATACTCGGTTTATGTGAAGTGAACAAGAAAACACCTGAAAGAGTTACTATGTACAATTTAGCTTTAATGTTGTCGGAGCTTTCATCTAAAATTGTTCAAGATGAAAATGGGGAAGATGAAGAAGGTCTAGTTGAGTTTTTCAAACAGTTTCCCGCAAATCATCCTGCAAGGCTACAGTTCGCTACTTATGAAGGCGCTATGGGTGCAACTAGAGCAAGTATATTAATGAATACGACGACACCATTAGGAACTTTCACTTTAGAGGGGATTGGAAAGTTAACTTCTCAAAATAGTTTAGAAATGGAGAAGATAGGATTTAACCATTGGATTAGGGGAACGTCCAAACCTTTAATTAGAATACATTTTGTGTTTTCTAATGGGAAAAGTGGCAGTGTGAAAACGGATGATAAAGGTTATTTCAATTACTATCATGATAACCATTTAGAAGTCGGGGAGTCTTTTGAAGTCATATTAGATGATCTAAACTGTAAAGAGAAAACGATATTTACAGTTGAAAGTATAAGCGATAGTGGAGAAATGACCTTTTCATATGACACAGATCTAGTAAAGGTGTCTTCTGGGGTACAATTTGAAAAACCGATAGCCGTCTTTATGATAGTTCCAGATTATGATGAAACATTTAACATTATAGCTTCATTATATGTAAAACAGCTTTATACGACATTAGCAAGGGCATCATCGAACGTTGCTTCAGGTAAGTGTTTTCGGGAAGTGATTTTTGTACTTGATGAATTTGGAAACATGCCACCAATTGAAGGTATGACAAATATGATTACTGTCTGTTTAGGTAGAAACATACGATTTAATTTAATTATACAGGCGTATTCGCAACTTGAAAGCCTCTACGGGGATCAGTGGAAAACGATAGATGGGAATTGTGGTAACACGCTATACCTACTGACGGCAGACGAAAGCACAGCCGAAATAATATCAAAAAAGTTAGGGGATGAAACAATTTTAACGAAATCTCGTTCAGGGCAAACAATATCTTTTAACAAATCTAAAACTGAAAGCGTGGATTCAAGGAGATTAATGACGTCCACAGAGGTAATGGGGTTAAAAGAAGGTGAAATGATTGTTATTCGTGTCATTAAACGACAAGATAAAAAAAGAAAGAGAATAAAACAATATCCAATCTTTTTAACGGGTAAAACTGCTTTGAAGTATCGCTGGGAATACCTATCTGATTTTTATGATACAGATAAATCTATAAACGATATTGATATTCCATGTACCCACGCAACGACAGATTTAACAACTTTACAATCTGATTATATCCTAATTGATCACAATGAAAAACAACCCCCACTGGAAAATGCAGCTGATGAAAATAATGAATTGCTTCAAAATGATTCAGATGTACTTGTTAAAGAGGTAAAGAAAAATCAAACGGCAAATAGACAACAAAAAAGAAAAGAAGAACGATTGAACGCGAAAATTAACGAACATGTAAAAACATCGCAAGTCATTGCTAAAGGACTGTTACAACAGGCATTTAACAATGATATTGAGAGTGTGGAGCGATACTCCGAAATGGGGATATTGGAATTTAGAGATATAGTCTTAGCGAATAATCAAAAAGTTAAAGATAATATGTGTGCTATTATGTTATCGAAAATTGATCATGCCCTTGAACAAATTGGAAATGAAACTGAAAAGGAGCGTACCGTTAAATGAATAATACATTTGCATTAATCGACAGGTTCATAATTTCTCGAAAAGAGTTACTAGAAAAAGGTGAAACTTTATATGTGCAAGTCAATGATGGCTATCTTTCAATTCGTAATGAAATAGACGAAGCAACAAATTCACAAAAAACAGTGACGTACTTTTCAGAATTTGATGGAGTTTTGCAAGTTTCTATGAAAGAGGTATTTGAAAAGGGCGTGAAAAATGAAGGGAATGATAGTTAATGATCAAGAAAACAGGATTCTTATTCATATTACTGTTAGCAGCAAGTATTTCATTGGTTGGTTGTTCTTCAAATAATAACGCTTATTTTAAGCAAGTAAATATTGATGAAGCCAATAAATATTTCGAAGGAAATCAAACCGGATTCGTCTTACTAGTAACGGATAATGACGAGTATTTTGTTCCAACTGTGGAGAGATTAGCGAAAGAAAAAAAGGTCGAAGTTGTAATGTATAACCCATATCAATCTGATGGAAAAAATGATAATAAAGGTACTTCAATATTCCCGAACTCTAGTGAAATTAAAGGTGATGCAATGTACTATCTTGAAAAAAATGAAGTGACGGGCGAACTATCAATTAATAGTTACACAGATTCCCAATTGGCAAAGGAAGTTATGAACTTCATGGATCTTCATAACTGATTGAAAGAGTCAACGTTATTTGCCTTTTAAAAGGAGTGATTGAAAAAGTATGAACAATGATGAAATTATATCAACCCTTGAAAAATTTAAGGAGTTTTTACATGTAGGTAGTATATTCAGTGATCCATTTCGATGGATTGGCTGGGTACTTGTAAAAGGTCTTGCGTATATTTTGGATGGATTAGAAAAAGTGACAGATGATGTTTTATTAATTAAAACCTTTTTTAAAAATGATGAAGTGGTGGCGTTCGTTTCTACGATACGCCCTTTTTTGTACGTTCTTTTAGCATTTAGTTTGCTGTATGTAGGCTATTTATTGATTTTCCAGAAAAAGTTCGATAGGGAAGGCATAGCAATTAATTTATTTATCGCATTAATCGTTATAGCGTTGCTAGGTACTGGTATGGAGAAAACAAATGAATTTACAAATGCAGCGATAACAGCAATCGGTAACGCTCAAATATACGAAGAAGAAGAGGGGACACTTTCCGATAACATATTATCGAGAAACATACACGACTTGGTGGAATTTGATATAAACGGATGGTCTACTATTGAATTAGATAGACCGAATACAATTCCATTAGACATGATTGGTGGAATCGGCATTACAGAAAAATTGGATAGTAGCCGTAGCGAATTAGGTTTAACTACCTCAGGAAAGGATTTATCTAAAAAACAGTTAATCTGGGTAGCGAATCAAAAAGACTTATCCAAATTTGATCAATCAGGCGTGGAGTGGAATAACTCTTACTATTACAGGTACTCCTTAAATTGGGTAACTTTGCTGACAACAATAATCGTTATGGCTTTCACTTTATTTTCAATAGCATATAAGTTGGCTCGTTTATCATTTGAATTAGCTTTCAATTATATATTAGCGATTATTATTGCACCAGCGGATATTCATGATGGGCAGAAAACAAAGAAGATATTACAGTCAATCCTAAATACTTTTCTAGTTATCATCTTGATATTTTTATCCATGAAAGTTTACATGATTGGAACAGTATTTATTGCTGACCAGTTAAGTGGATTAGCGTATTTAATTGCTTTAATCGCCTTTTCGGTAGCTGTTGTGGATGGACCAAATATTGTTGAACGTTTATTTGGCATTGATGCAGGGCTTAAAAATGGTTGGGGTGTGCTTGCAGGTGCATATGCAGGAGGAAGAATGGTTGCAGGTGTTGGAAAAGGTCTTTCGAATATAGGGAAAGATGGAAAAGAAAAGAGTTCAAATACTTCATTGTCGCATGTTTCAGGTGGTGCTAGTGGAGAAAAGCCACCCTCACCAAATGATGCAGAAAATGAATCTGGCCAAGATAAAAAGAAAGATAGTGCTAGTATAAACGCTGCTAATGCAAGTTCATCCGCAAGTGACAGTTCTGATGAAAATAATCCCCCCTCACCAAATGATGTAGAAACTGATAACACTAACACGGGAGATACTACGAGTAGCAACTCAAACGTTTCACAGCAATCAGAGCCAACAAAACCAGGACAAAGAAATCAAATAACAGCGCCATCTCCAAATGATGTCGAGGGACTTTCTACAATTACTGGGGCAGGCAACCCACAAACTACAAGTAGTTTTAATTCTGCTGGAACGGAAAATATTGCTGACAACGCAACAAGTGCTCAAGATAATGTTCAGGGAAGCACAGCAGGCTCGCAAACAAATATTGGTAGTGGCACTACACAAGTACCAACAAATCAACCTAGTGGAACAAGTAATTCACAAACTACAAGTAGTTCCAATGCTAGACAAACAGCGAATGTTACTGAGAGTTCAACTATAACGACAGACACCATCGTTTCTAACGATGTTCAAGAGGTTGTCGGTACTACAACGACTTTCACAACAAGTACAGGTAGTGGCACTACACAAGCGCCAACGAACCAATCTGGTGGTACAAGTAATTCACAAACTACAAGTAGTTCCCAGACTAGACAAACAGCGAATGTTGTTCATGATTCAACTGTAATAGTAGATACTGATGTAACTAATGTGATCCAAGAAGTTACAGGTGATTTCGAAGCACATACAAGTGATAGGGAGTCAATCAATGGCAATGAATCAAATGATCGAAAACGTCCCAGAAACTACACTATAGAATGATGAAAATCAAAAAAATAAAGAAAGGATGGTCACTAATTATAGTGGTCATTCTTTTTTATTTTAGGAGTTGAAAAAATGAGAAGTTATAGAATTCCAAATGAAATTTCAACAGAATTAAAAATAAATAAAATGCTCTATTTGTTTGATTTGCTTTTTATTATCGGGTTGATTGTATTTCGAATGATGGCATTACCATTCATTCACTCGTCACTTACAATCTATTTCACAATATTTTTAATTGTTTTTGGTTTATTCATGATTGTTCGACCCACGACAAATCCACAAAAAAGAATGTTTCACGCTATTTTGTTTGCACTAGTTAGAAAAAAGGATTCTTATAGCGCAATTGATTATGAAGGGAGTGATAAATAGGTATGGCACTGTTTAATGAGAAAAAGTATAAAAAGAGAAAAGTAATCAGTAATGATAATGCAATTATGAATGAAAAAAATATGATGTCGCAGCAAGAAAAAAAGGGAAAGAAGAAGAAAATAATATCTTCTTTTGCTGATATTGTACCAATAGTCGATATTGCAGAATTTGATTTTCTTGAAATGAGAAACGGAGAGTTTATGGAAATTATCCAAGTAACAAGCAAAGACGTTTATTCTTTGAATGAAAATGATAAAGATAATGACATTTTTTCATTGGCTTATTTGTTCCAAGCTTTTATTCCAGATATTAAATTAGTGCCTTTACACACGCCTGTAAATTTAGAACTGCAAAAAAATAATATTGTTCGTAATATACGAAAGTGCAAAGAACCAGCCTACATTCCTTTTTTAGAAAAAAAGCTTGCGGAGCTTGAATTTATCGAAGAATATCGAACAAACAAGGAATATTTCTTCTTTATCTATGGTGATAGCGTGAGAAATCTTCAGGAGCGAAAAGTACAACTGAAAAAACTATTGGCTAGAAGTAATCCCATTGTCGAATTAGATATATCAAAAAAAATCAATGTTTTATACCAACTATCTAATCTTAATTCAAAGCCGAAAATCGACTGACAGAAAGGAAGTAAAAGACATGCTGAATACATTGACTAAAGCATTCAAGAAAAAAACAGATGAAGAAATAAAAGCAGAGAAAGGATATAATCCGTTTCTTATATCGCAAATGCAAACACAAGGTGGAATTAACTTTAAAGCAAATTATATTCGTATGGGAGATGGTTATGTATCTTGTGTTCATGTTTATAAGTATCAAACACTCGTTAATGATTTTTGGCTTGAACAATTAATGGGCATTGAAAACACCCTTGTAACACTTGATATTTCGACAGCTAATAAACGACAAATTATAGAGGATATTAATAAATCAATGGCTGAACAAGATACTCGTTACGTCAATGCAAAAGATAATGTTGATCGAATTAACGCCCGTGAAAGCTATGTTGAATTAGATGATTTATACAACCAAATAACAAAGGGAGAGATCATGAAGCGTGTACATTTAAGGGCATTTGTAAAAGGACGTACACTTGAAGAATTAGAGGTTCGTGTCAAAGGCGTATTAGAGGAATTAGAAAGCTTGAACTTTAGAGGTGCTGTGTTTATTAACGAACAGGAGTGGGAGTGGGAAAGCCTATTTACAAGCTATACAAATCAATTAGACTATGTGAATAAACGTAAGGGAAAGGAAATGTCTTCAACAACGCTTGCAGGTGGATATCCATTCCACTACACCTTTTTAAATGATGAATACGGGACCTATTACGGCACAACCGAAACAAACGGTAGTGTCGTTTTTGATTTATTTCATAGGGACAAAAACCGTAAGTTTTTTAATGCTTTAATGATTGGGAAAATGGGTTCTGGAAAATCTACGTTATTAAAAAAGACGGTTTTAGATCAAGCAATAAAAGGTCATAAAATTAGAATCTTGGACGTTACGGGTGAGTTTTCAGAAGTGGTAAAACAACTGAATGGGAAACAAATTGCTCTTGATGGTTCAGAAGGGGTTATTAACGTTTTACAGGTGTTTAAAACAGTCACTAATGATGATGGTTCAACAAATGAAACTCTTTCATTTACTCAACATTTATCAAAAATGAGCGTTTTTTATAACTTTATTAATCCTTCTTCTGATCGAAATGAAGCGACAGAATTTGAAATATTACTAAGGAAACTATATGTGGATCGGGGAATGTGGTCGGATAATCGAGATGAAGTTATCGAAATAACAAAGTTTAAAGCCGATGAGTTTCCCATTTTAACGGATTTACTTGACCTAGTAAGAAAGGAATTATATATAGACTTCGGAAATAAAAGACGACATGAGAATTTGGGGGAAGAAAGAAAGGTTCGACTAGCAAATATTGAATTGTCCTTGAAAAATCTAGTAGAAAACTACGGCAATATTTTTGATGGTGTTTCGTCTATTGATAACTTTGATGATGAGTTAGTCGTATCTTTTCCTTTACGTAACCTTACAAACTTAAAGCCAGAGATTTATCAAGCGCAGATATTTAACATCATGAACATGCTGTGGGATGGAATGATTGTGAATGGTTCTAGCCAATTCAAAGCTTTCAATAAAGGGAATTTAGAATTTGGCGATGCAACGCGGTTTTTAATAGTCATTGATGAAGCACATCACTTAATCAATACGCGTGATATTTCGCAGCCAGCGGTTCTTTATTTAGAAAGATTTATGCGTGAGGCTAGAAAGTATTTCGGTGGTATTTTCTTTGTATCTCATGTTATTTCAGATTTTGTTCCTTCTGGATCAAACAGTGAAAATGCTGAGAATGTAAAGAAGCTATTTCAGTTAACGCAGTACAAATTTATTGGAGAACAAGATGCTGAGTCAATGCCAACGATACAATCTGTATTTGATGGTCAGTTGACAGAATCAGAATCAAGAATCATTCCAACACTTGAAACAGGAAAAGTTGTTTTGTGCATTTCGGGATTTAAAAATTTAGTCTTTGAAGTTGATGTATCTAAAGCTGAGCTATCTATTTTTGGTGGTGGAGCTTAATGACAAATAGTTCTGTAGTGAAAAATACAGCGAAAAAAGTTGCTACTAGAATGGTTTTAAAGAAGATGAACTTGGCAACTATTAAAATCCAATTGATTATTTTAGCAGTTATATTGGGCTTGCTTTTAATGACTGTAATAATAACAGGACTAGTTTCAATTATTAGTGGTGGAGAAGAGGATTCACCGTCTGTAATTGGGGCAGGTCAAGCAGTCGTATCGGCAGAGGTAGCACAATATAGAAATGCAGTATTTACGGAATTAAGTGTACATGGATTAAGTGAGTATACAGAGTTAGTTCTGGCGTTAATGATGCAAGAAAGTGGGGGTAAAGGTAATGATCCAATGCAGGCAAGCGAGTCCTATTGTGGGGAAATTGGTTGCATAACTGATCCGCAATTGTCGATAGAAAAAGGGGTATTGCATTTTAAGAACGTTTTAGAAAGTGCAAATAAAGACGTGAAACTAACATTGCAAAGTTATAACTTCGGTGGAGGTTTTATTGACTATGTGTTAAAAAACGGTGGGGCATATACAAAGGAATTGACCATATCTTTTTCACAAATGATGTATGAGAAATTGAAGCAAACAGGCATATATAAATGCCACAGGCCTGAAGCAATTGAACACAATGCTTGTTATGGAGATATCGCATATGTGGATGCAGTATTAAAGTATTTGCCGTCCGCTGTAGAAAGTTCAGGAGTCCTTGCAGGAGGTATAAACTCACCATTATCTATCGGATTATTAAAAACTTCTTCATTTGGTTGGCGACTTCACCCGATTGAAAAAGTACCAAAACTACATGCAGGAATTGATTTGAATTGTAATCTATCCAATTCAATTCATGCTGCTAAAGATGGAACGGTTGTTAAATCTGAATTTCATGGAAGTTTAGGTAACTATATAAAAATTCAACATTCACCAACAGACTTTACAACGTATGGTCACATGAGCAGGCTCGATGTCAGTGTCGGTAAAAGTGTTGTTTCAGGGCAACAAATCGGGATGTGTGGAAGTACTGGGGGATCAACAAATCCCCACCTTCATTTTGAAATCCACACCCAACTATGGGGGGGATATATAGATCCTGCTTCATATTTAGGACTATAAGTTTAGGAGGACTAAAATGTTATTTTCCAAAAAGTCATTCGTATATTTTCTAGCAATAACATTACTATTTTCTTTAGTAGCTAATGTGTATGTTTTTTCAAAAAGAAGTAAAATAAATGAAAAATTAACTGAGCAACTGGGTAACTATGTAATCGAAATCAAAGATATTAAAGAAGAAAATACTGATTTAAACAAAAGAATATTACTTACAAAGAACCCCAAGGATTTAGAAGATATTTCAGAAGTAACCGAATCAGAAAAAATAGAAGATAGCCTTATTAATGAGATAGATAGCACAGTCAAAAGATTTGTAGAGTACAGCTTTAATACCAATCCAGACAATTATGTTGATAGAAAAAAACTAGCTAATAATTACATGACAGATAATTTGTTTGAAACGATATATACAGCAGATGGCGTAGAGGAAAATGCTCAAAAAGTTAAATTGGAGACTGAAAAAGTAGAAGTATTCATAAATAATGAAAGTGATGAAGTCATTGTTTTTTATACGTTGGAAAAAGAATTGATTCAATCTGGCTTTAAAGAAACGGTTCAAAACTATATAAAAGTTGAAGTTGTTAAAGAAGATAATGTTCTAAAAGTTTCGAAGATAGAACCTTTAGTAATGACAGAGGGGGGATATTAATTTTGAATAAAAAACGAAAGAACTTGAAATTAAATCTTTCAAATATGTATATCTGTTTAGCAGCAATTTTTATATTGGGTTTTATGTTTTTTGGAACCTCTAAGTTATTTATAGCTGAGGAAATTCCAATAAATCAAACGGAACTAAACACAGAATTTGATTTAAGAGCAAACGGGAAATTTAGCATAAATTCCTGGGTATATGATGAGAAATTAAATCTTATGGAAGTAATACTGGTGACAAACGGTATGAAAGATTTCTCAAATAAATTAGACTTCACATCTGTTTCAAAGAAGAATTTAAAACAAGAAATGCCCGTTAAGGTAGTGTTTAACGATAACGAAATTTACATTTTGCATATTAATAAAGTACCTAAAAAGTTTGAGCAAGTTGCTATAAGACTGCATAAGTCAGAAAAAGATATGCTAGATGTTTTTGTGGAAGATAACGAGAATGAGAATGAAAAAATTGTATCAACAGTTTATGCAGATGAAAGAAAAGTTGAAAGAGGATCAATAGAAAAAAAGGATAATAGAAGTTATTTGGTTCAGGTAACTGAAAACTTAATTGATAAAACGAAAGAACAAAAAGAAGAAATTATCCAAAGAATAGAGATTATTGATTCATTTATTGAAGACCTAAATGAAGAAATTAAAACGCTCAAAAAGGATCTTTTATATCAAACAATGGATGAACAGATTGAAACAAATAATATGATATACCGTTTAGAACGTGATGTTGAAATGAAAAAAAAGGATGCTGAAAACCTGCAACAAGATATTAAAAATATGGATTCAAAAGTCGAGCGATTGAATCAGAAAAAGCGAGATGTCAGCTATTAAATAAGGGTACAAGACTGTACCTTTTTTGTTTTTTTAGTAGGTACAAAACTGTACCTTTTTCAAAGAAAAGTGATATCACCCAAACACTAGGCTCTGCCTAGTATATCGCTGAAAGTGATATCAGTTTCCCCTTATGCTCTTTCTAACTAACCGTGTAATTCGCTACCAAATAACAGAATACTGTTATATAATTAATGAGAGGTGATAGTGTGGATCTGATAATCCGAAATCTAAACCCAGCAACCGTAAGGAAGTTAGACGAACTTGCTAAAAAAAACGATTCTTCAAGACAAGAGTATTTGAAAGAACACTTCGAATCATTTGCGGTAAATGATTTACACAGCAGCTTAATCGACAGGTACGAAAAACAACTAGAAGTAAACACCATGTTGCTAGAAAAGAGTGCAGACCAGATGGAAGAATTGGTTACGATGTTCAAGGAACTGATGTTAGTTGAGTAAATCACCAGCTGTAGTAATAAAATCTCAATTCAAAACAAATGAAATCGGTAAATCAAGTACCTCTTTTAAAAACTATATAAATTATATGGATCGTCATGAAACACATACTCAAAAAAATGATTTTGAAAGCTATCAAGATTATATGGGGAATGAGGAAAAATCAACTGGATTATTTACGAATGAAAAAGACTTTTTGAGCAAAGAGGAAAAAGATAAATACAAAGACATTTTTAAAAATGCACAAGAGAAAGGAAGTGTCTTATGGCAAGATGTTATTTCCTTTGATAATGATTGGTTGAAAGAGATGGGCGTGTTAAATGAACAAGGAATTGATGAAAAAAAGTTAAAAGAAGTCACACGTTCCTCTGTAAATGAAATGCTTAAAAGTGAAGGGCTTTTGGATAGCGCATTATGGACAAGTGCCATCCATTACAATACAGAAAATATCCATGTTCACGTTGCAACAGTGCAAACAAAAAACTTTCGGGAACGTGGCAAGAGAAAGCCCTCTTCAATTAATAAAATGAAATCAACTATTGTTCATACAATGATGGATCGTTCAAAGGAAAATGAAGTATTAAATGACTTTATACGAAACAAATTAATTAAAAATAAGCAAGAAGATAAATTAATGTCACTCAAAAACAAACTTGTTAACCCGGACTTAATTAGGCAATTTCAAAAAATCCATTCAATGTTGCCAGAAGATAAAAGACAGTGGAAATACAATATGAACGGCATTAAAGAAATTCGGCCAGAGATAAATAAGTTAACAGACATGTACATTGATAAATATTTCAAAAAGGAGTTTGACGAATTTAAAAATCAGTTAGATAAAGAAGTAGCAATTTACAAAAGGACATACGGAAATAATTCTAAAGCCGAAAACTACCGTGATACAAAAATGACTGATATGTATACACGAATGGGTAACACCATTCTAAATGAAGTAAAAGAATTTGATAAAAAGAAAAACAGCTTCCCGACAAAAAACGATAAGATTAATTCATTTTATGTGAAAAGGGAAATCAATAGTTCCATGTTTCTTATGAATAGATATATGAAGGATGATTTACAAAATATAAAGAATCAAAAAGCATTTCAAGAGCTACAAAGAGAATCAGGATTTGAAAGGTAGGTGATATGTATGTTGGATGAAAAGAAACACTATCGCCACCGATTATCTGACGAAGTGGCTAATTATATTAAGGACTATGCAGTTATAAATGGGCTGCCGTATCACAGTAGTAGTGAAGCTCTTGAAAAAATAATTAGGGAGCATATGAAGATTAATAAGGAAGTTTTTAGTCTTGAATATATTACGAAAACTGTTACTGAAAATGTAACGCAATCTGTACAAGTCGCATTGCAGAAATCAATATCAAGAGAGATTAATAAGGTTCGACTTGGTACGAATAATATTGATCGAAATACTCAAGTCTTGATTGAATTGGTGCAAGGGCATATGCAGATGCAAAACTTAGAACACATCATAACAACGGATATTATGAAGCCAGAATTTTTAATGGCAGTTGAAAATCTGATTCAAGAGAGAATTACAAAACAAAAGCAAAGAAAAGATACTTAACTAAAAAAGGAGAGAAAAAAGCATGAGCGTATTCCACGAAAATTATACTCTAGGTTTGATTAAAGAAGTCGGAGAAGATGATGTTTTATTAACAGTAAATAACATTGATATTGTTGTTCCTTTAAGCGAAGGAAATAGGCAAGCAGTTTTAGATGCTGTGACAGAAGGTGTGTTTTTAATTCCATACGACAGTAAAAATAACGAGTTGCTAATGACGGTGGAAGAAGCAATTTTATATGAAGCATTCCCAGAAACAGCACTTGATGAATTGAAGGGTGCAACAGAAGATATTCCTGAGGAATAAAAAAGGGGTGCTGAAAAGTGGGTGACAGAGTGAGTAAAGAAGAAATTCAGAAAGCTAGTGACGTTCATATTTTGGACTACCTAAATTCAAAAGGTGAAAGTGTAATGAAGCAAGGTAAGTATTATCGCCATGCTGATCATGATTCATTAATTATCAACGAGAACGGTAAATGGTATTGGAATAGTCGTAGTGAGGGTGGACATGGTTCAATAAGTTTCGCTAGGTCTTTCTATGACTTATCTTTTCAAGATGCTGTGCGTGATGTAAACGGTCTGTCAATCGTTCGGGATTACACAAGAGATGTAAATAAGGAAGAAGCAAAAGTCTTTCAATACCCATCGCAATACGAAGTAGCCACACAAAAAAATATCAGACAATATTTAGTTAATGAACGAATGATAGATAAAAGATTAGTTGATTCGCTTATTAAAAATGATTTTGTAGTCGAGGACAAATTAAAAAATTGCGTGTTTAAATGGAAAAATAGCGAAGGTGAAATAATCGGTGCGGATAGACAGGGTACTGTGAAAATGGACACTAAAAGAGGTTATTTTAAACAGATTTTAGCAAACTCAAAAGAAGACGGTGGATTTCGTGTTGATGTTGGTACACCAAATAAAATAGCTTTATTTGAAAGTCCGATTGATGCTATTTCTTACTATGAATTAAAAAAACCAGAGAATATCCGTTTACAATCCATGAGTGGATTGAAAGATCAAACTGCTACAACAGCTATTAAAGAGTTGATTAGGGAATGCCATCAACGTGATCAGAGCCTTGAAATAGTAATTCTAGCCGTTGATAACGACCAAGCAGGAAAGACGTTTACAGAACGTTGGAGAGACCTTTTAAAAAATACTGAACATCATAAACCCGAATTAAAGGATTGGAATTTAGATTTGCAAAAAAGAAAAAAAGAAAAAGTCATGAAGAAAGAACGAGAAATTGAAATGGAAAGGTGATTTATATGGCCAAGAATTATAAACCCAAAACAGCAGAAGAATTAGCCAAGGAAATTAATGATTTAACAAAGGGTATGGAAGATAAAATTGAGTCATACTTTGTTTCACCTGAAAAACTACAAGAACACTTAGAATTTATGTCTACCTTTCATAATTATTCGCTGCGAAACATGACCTTAATTGACGACCAATTTAAAGGGGCAAGAGCAGTCGGGTCATTTCAATATTGGAAAGAAAAAGGGGCATCTGTACAGAAAGGTGAAAAAGGAATTAAGGTTTTAGTTCCTACACCCGTTCAATATTTTTCTAGAAACAATAAACAAGTTCAAGTGAAATATGCAACACCAGATGAAAAGAAAAGAATTGCTAATGGTTCAATTTCAACTGAAAGGAAATTGTTCTTTAAAATTGGTCATGTATTTGAATATACTCAAACTAACGCTCGTGAAAAGAGCTTAGAGGTTTCGGATCTTTTTAGTAACTACCACCGAGAAGGTACGGTTGAAAATGATAAAGAGTTCATGCAGGCGTTTGAAAAATTAGCCGATAAAGTCGGAGTGAAACTATTAGATGAACCTCCCTTTAACTATGAATTTGGTACAGCAAAAGGTGGGTTTTTCAGGGACTTAAATGCAATAGCTTTAAATCCACGTAATACAATGGCTGACAATATTCCTGTCATGGTTCATGAGTTAGCACATGCTGAGTTGCACAGCAATGAGAGCAACAATGGGCGTGGTAAAGAATTATCAACGAATGAAAAGGAATTTCAAGCCGAAATGGTCGCATATGTAGTTGGTTCGCATTACGGAATTGAAATGGAGAAGTTTTCAGTTCCATATTTAGCAGGATGGACTAAAGATGCAGGACTTCAAGATAAAGAAAAGCTATTGAATGAAGTGAAGAAAACAGCAAGTGAATTCATTGATGTTATTGATGGACATTTTTCTGGAATTGAACAATCAAAAGAACTCAAACAGGATAATTCACAGGATACAATGATGCTAGTTGAATATGGTTCACTTTCAAATGCAAGCCTACAGGAAGTATCGCTTGATGAATTAAAAACGGTTGTAGCTACTCGTATAGGACAGTATCCAGTAGAAACACAAGTTGGTTATAACGAAAAGTTAAAGGAATTCTTCGTAGCCGAACAATTCACTGATAAAGCTGTTGAATTAATTAATAAAGAAATGGATTCGGCTTTTATAGTCTTAGATAAGTCCGAAATTGAACAACCAACCATGCTTGTCCAGTGGTCAGAAAGTGATAAATTCCAATCCAATGAATTAATTAGATTTAGTGAAGCGAATGAACGATTTGCAGAAGTATCTAACAGCAAAGAAGAAATGGGTTACTACAAAACACGTTATCATGTGTTAATTCCAGATGATGCAAAGGTTGAAATGATTAATCCAGACCGTCATGACATCGGGGATGGCTATTACAAAAACGCATACCAACAATTGAATGCAGAACTTAATTTAAAACCAGCACATCATGATGCTTTATTAAGGGATATGGCGATCCATGCCCACGAAAAAACAAATGAGCCACAATTATTAATTCGTGATAGATCAACTGGATTTGAAAGTTTTGGGAAAGTTAATGCTACGGATTTCTATGGGCAAGATACCAAAAAAGAAGACATAAAATATACTGCTGTTTTTATGGAAGAAGAAAAACTACAAGTAGTTCATTCATCTTTTGATTCTAAACAATATGCACATCCTCTACACCATATCGAAAAAGAAAAGTTAGTTAGTCCAGAAAGCTATAAAATACTTGAAAACAATTATCATGAAGCACTATTCAAACAAGAATCTACAGATTTTAAAGAGATTTTACCACGAATAAAAGCTGAACTTAAAAAAGAGGAAAAAGAGCAACAAAAAAATAACACGCTCGGAGTGGGAATGTGAGGGCGATAAAAAATGAGACTAAATAAAGAACAAGAATCCATTCTTAAAAGTTTGCATTTTTGGCGTAGAAATCAATTAGTCGCAAAAAAAGATAATGATGTAGATGAAATAAAGAAAAGTGACAGTGCAATAAAATATAACTTTGAAAAAGCTGATAGAAATAGCATTCCCTTCCGAGTACAAAATAATGTGATTAGACATGCGGAGGACAATGGAAATGAAGATTTTAACGATATGAAGTTTGAAAAAGAACATAATCATACTATGCAGATTAAAAATATTGAGGGTATTAGGGATGTAGATGAACTTGCTACAATCGTTATTACAAATGGCGTGAATGGAAAAGAACATGAATTGTCGGTTTGGGCAAGTGATGCAGAAAACAATGAATTAGCACCTTATTATGTGTATATGAATATGCCTGGGGAACTTGATTTTGAAAATAACGATACCTATCAGAATGCTTTATCTAACAGCTTATTTGACGGTCAACTATTCGATATAATTGAACAAGACGATGAAATTGAAACAGTGATTGGTGATTACCATGACGGAGTTTGTACTGAATTTAGTTTTGATATTCCAAATGAAAAACTAACGATGAGTTTGCAGGAAATAATTATAGATGAGGAACTGGCTGATATTCTTATTAAAAGTGAATGTGATTTACTAGAAAAGAGTGATCTAGTTGATTTCGGAAAACTCGTAGGGAATGACCTCCAAGACCACGATTTTAGTTTTGATGAAGGCTTGAAAAAATCGTTTGATAATACACTAGCTAATAATGGTATAGCAAAAGAGGAAATACCCCATTTAAAAGCAAGTTATAAGTCATTGAACATAAAAATTGCTGATGATTTTTCTACTAATAAAAAGCCTTTAAAGCAAGAGAAGGAACAAGTTTTGGAACGATAATTCAAGTGAACTATGGAGTGCTGCCAAATTTCTTCTTGTTTGGCCAAACGGTATGATTTAAAACAGAATACTATTGTGGTGTATTTTTTTTAGTTACCAATAACAGTATTCTGTTTAAAAGCTCAGAAGGAGTGTTAAAATTAATGACTCGATTTTATTTATTGGCTGAAAAGCCTAGTCAAGCGAAGGCATATGCAGAAGCGTTTACAGTTGCAAAACGTGACAAAACACATATTGAATTAGAACCTTGCAGCACGTTTCCAGAGGGTGCTGTAATAACGTGGGGAATCGGACATTTAGTATCGTTAAAAATGCCGAATGAGTATAAAGAAGAATGGAGTAAATGGGATTTAAAAAATCTCCCAATCATTCCTGAACGCTTTGAATTTAAGACGAATAAAGAAAAGCTATTGCAGTTCAATGCTATTAAAACCTTGTTTAATGAGTGCCAAACAGGTGAAAAAATATGTCTGGTCAATTGTGCAGATATTGATAGAGAAGGCGCCAATATCTTTTATTCCATTTACAATATGACGGGTACCAAGAATAAAAATATTAAAAGGTTATGGATTAACTCACTCGAAGTTGAAGAAGTCCGTAAAGGTTTTAATAATTTACTTGATAATAAAAAGGACTTATTAATGTATGAGGAAGCCAAAACACGACAAATTGCTGATTGGTTAGTGGGGATCAATGCAAGTCAGTTGTTTTCATTATTGTTGAATACATCGCTCTCTGTCGGACGTGTTCAATCGCCCACAGTGTATATGATTTATCAAAGACAAAAGGAAATTGAGAACTTTGTATCAAAACCCTTTTATGAATTGTTCGCTGAGTTTACTCATGAAAACGGCACATATAGTGGCAAATCTCAGATGAAAGAAGATAAAAGGGGAACAGTTATAGACCTATTAAATAGGCATGATTTATCAAGCTTAAAACATGATAAAGCTACAATTAAGGATGTTACCAAGCAACTAAAAAAGATAAAATCACCACAGCTACATTCGCTATCTACATTGCAAACAAAAGCGAATAGGCTATGGAAATACAGCCCTGCAAAAGTTTTGGAAGTCGTGCAAACTCTTTATGAGAAAAAGATCATGACATACCCACGAACTGACTGCAATTATATAACTGAAAGTGAATTTGAATACTTGTCGAATAATGTCGGAAAGTATCAGTCATTATTAGGTGTTTCATTTGAAGCTAATTTAGAAAAAAACAAACGATTTGTAGATAACCAGCAGGTACAAGAGCACTTTGCCATTGTTCCTACAAAAACGACCCCAACGGAAAGCACTTTAAGTTCTTTAACAGAAGAAGAAAGAAACATTTTTTACGAGGTTTTAAAAACTACATTGGGAATTTTTCATAGCGATTATGAATTTGAAGAAACTACTATCGTTACAGATGTTAAAAACATTGAATTCCTTACAAAAGGGAAGGTGGAGGTCAGTTTAGGGTGGAAATCACTCTTTTCGAATGAAAAAGATGAAGATGAACCAAAAACAGACTCCGTAAAGGTGCTTCCTAGCGTTTCAAAACGAGATTTAGTGTTATCTTCCTTAGAAGTTAAAGAAGGTCACACAAGTCCTCCGAAACCCTTCACAGAAGGTGGATTAATCACCTTAATGAAAACAGCAGGGAAAATGGTCGATGATGAAGCAGATAGCCAAATACTAAAAGAAATTGAAGGAATCGGAACAGAAGCGACTCGCTCTGGAATTATTGAAACGATTAAAAAGAATGATTACATTCATGTAAAAAAGAATATTGTTTCTGTAACCGATAAAGGAATAATTCTTTGTGAAGCAATTAAAGGAAATTTATTGTCCAGTCCTTCAATGACAGCTCAATGGGAAAGTTACTTAAAAAAGATAGGTGAAGGAAAAGGTTCAATGGAATCATTTCTCGCAAATGTTACAAAGTTTTTAAACAAGACAATAGATGAAGCACCGAAAATGATTAAATCCAGTGGAGTGTCGCAAGCAATAAAACAACAACAGCAATCTATAACTGTTGGAACTTGCCCTGTTTGTAAAAAAGGTGGCATGGTTGATCGAAAAACATTTTATAGCTGTAGTGAATATCAAAATAACTGCAATTTTTCTGTTTCAAAAACAATCGCAAGTAAAAAACTTACTCAAAAGAACATAATAGATTTACTAGAAAAAAGTGAGACATCTAAGATAAAAGGATTTAAAAGCAAAGCAGGTAAACCCTTTGATGCTATGCTTGTGATTGAAAAAGGAAAAGTTGGATTTAAGTTTTAAACCAGCGATTTCCACAAGAATTACCACACACTGCCAAGGAATTTAGCTATGGGTTACTAGCAAGAAATACAAATATACGAAAGATAAAAAAGCCTAATTCCTCCGTTTTTTAACGAGGAATTAGGCTTTTGATCTACCGCAAACGCGCCCGAGTGCTGAAGAATATCAGGTTAATATAGAGCTGTCTTTATAATAAATTATGTTAAAAATTGGACGTAGTATCGCAGCATGATTGCTCCTGCTTTATTGGCGTTAAATTGGCACTGCATACGCCTGTTTCTGGTAAGTCCAGTTCTACTCTTTTAGCAGATTCATAATCACCTGTCAGATAGGCCACTATTGAACGAACTTGTTCATATCCAGTCGCCATTAGAAAAGTAGGTGCCCTTCCATAACTCTTCATCCCCGCTATATAAAAATCTTTCTCTGGCTGTCTTAATTCTCTTTCACCATGTGCACGCACAGTTCCACAGCTATGAAGATTTGGATCTATTAATGGAGCCAGTGCTTCGATACTTTCTGTAGCTGAGTCAATACGTAGTCTAACTTCGTTTAAGAATGTGAAATCAGGACGACTTCCAGTATTAACAATCAATTTATCTACGCCATCAATCGAAAGACTTTCTCCTTTAAATTCGCCGATAATTTTTAATGAATTGGCTTCCTTCAAAACTGTTTGAACCCTATACGGTGTATAAACTTTAACTTTTCCCGAATCCACTAATTGATGAATTCTCACGCCTAATTCTCCTCGTGCTTCAAGCTCATCTTTCTCTTGACCACCATAGGCTTCTTCTACTTTGTTTTTACGAAGTATCCAAACAATTTCATTGGAATTGTCTGCATTCAGTTGAGATAGCTCCAAAATTGTGTTTATCGCAGAGTGACCACCACCGATCACAGCTACGCGTTTACCTAGATATTTTTCACGATCTTTGCCGTTAATGTCCGGAATTCCATAGTGAATATGGCTTTGTAAGGATAATTCTTCTCTAGTCCATACACCGTCAGCGTTTACAGGGTTTGGTTGTCCCCATGTTCCTGTTGCGTCTATAACTGCTTTCGCTTCAATTCTTTCGGTTACACCATTTTGGTCAACATAAAGAATGAACGGAACATTTTCTCGATTTACGGATTTCATTTTATCCAGACCTTTTTTGCTAATAGATAGCACTTTGGAATTCAAATGGATACTTGGCTGAATTTCAGGTAAGTTAGCTACTTTCTCTAAGTAATGCTCAACCAATTCTTTGCCCGTTGGCAGCTCATCAGGGGAAGGTGCGTCCCACCCATGCTTTTCAAGTAACTCCCGTGCCACTTTGTCAACATTGTATTGCCAAGGTGAAAATAATCGAACATGGCCCCACTGAAGTATATTGCTACCGACGCTTTTGCCAGATTCTAAAACTAAAAACTTTTCACCTGACTTCGCCAAATGTGCAGCTGCAGCTAACCCAACTGGACCAGCACCAACGACAACAACAGGCAATCGACTTTCTTCTTTTACAGAAAAGTCAATTTGCACAGGTACAGTATTAGTTGAACAACAATTTCCACCATCTACTTTTCTATTTACTTGTTCCTTCATTTCTTATTCCTCCTCAGAAAAAACAGAAAATCTATTTCATGATCTATTTGTTTTTTAACAATTGTTTGGCGCACCAACCATGACAAGCCCGGGTTGGCCACCCTTTGATTCAAAGTCTAAAGTCAAACTGGTTACTAGTTCTTTAGCTTGCGGAGCAACTGCAACTTGCACATCATTAATGACAGAAATCACATCTGACTCTTCTGGCATATCAAGGGATAAACCTATTTGCGGCCCACAACAACCGCCCTCGACAGCATAAACCCGAAGCCCTTTTGCTTGCTGCTGTTCCAACATGGATTGAATGTATTGTTTCGCTTCATTCGTAATATTCATGTTTAGTTCCTTCCTTTCCCATCCATAATTTTGCATCGTGGCATTTTTTATGCGTCAATAAATTCTTTCAAACTATCATAGCCTATCTTTTCTTCATGCAACCAAGGGATTACCGCACATTTCGATGCTAATTCTTCTTTAACCTTTTTAATCCACTCAATTTCAGCTCGTGCACGCCCTTTTAAGACAGGATCGATTGTATCCGTTGCGTACAAGCTTTGATTAATGACCCACCACTTCGGATCAATCTGTGCTCGTTTGAGGTCTTCTTGTAATCGTGCTGCTTCTAAGACCGGTGTTGCTTCGGCTAATGTCACAATAACCACACCAGTTTCTGCTGGATTTCGCAAACGCGGAAGAAGCTTCTTCACACTTTCTGGTACATCACCAGTCGAACGGCTCATTTCCTTATGATATGCTTCCGTAGAATCAAGCAATAACAATGTGTGTCCGGTTGGAGCTGTATCAATCACAACGATTTCATTTTCTGACTTCTCAACTACATCCGCAAATGCTCTGAACAAAGCAATTTCTTCTGTACATGGCGATTCTAGATCTTCTTTCAAATAAGCAAGAGCTTCTTCGTCCAATCCTTCTCCTGCAATCGAAAGCACTTCCTGTTGGTACTTTTCGACTTCAATTTCCGGATTAATGCTGCTAATCGTCAAATTTTCTCTCAAAACACTACCTTCAAACGTATAGGCAAGATGGGCTGCTGGATCTGTTGTAGTCAAATGAACCCGATGACCTTTCTCAGAAAGGCCGACCGCAATCGCAGATGCAATTGATGTTTTGCCAACTCCACCTTTACCCATTGTGAAGATTACACGTATGTTTTTTGATGAAAAATCATCTATTACTTTGCTTAAGCCCGGAAGGCGAATGGTTTCTTTATTTGCAGCTTCATTCCCCATTACAGTCACAGGGTTATGACTAAATAAGTTCCTAAGATTATCCACTCCGGTTAATGAATACGAAACAAATGGAAGTGAAAATGTGGCAATATCTTTTAATGTGTCTGGTATTTCATTCAATGCATTACGTTGACGTTCGAAAAATGCAGTTGATACTTTATCCTTTGAAATATGTGTCTGAAGAAGCCCATTAATGATAAGCAATTGATTTTGAATCCCAATATCTTTCAAGTCAGAAGAAGCTCGGTTTGCTTCAACTAAAGAGGACACATCCGGTCTCGAAACCAAAATCAGTGTGGTTTTTTCTGGATTAGAAAGAGACTCAACAGCTTTCGCATATAATTCCTTTTTCTCCCCAAGACCTGAAAGTGGACCCAGGCAGGAAGCACCGTGTGTACTTTCATCTAAAAATCCGCTCCAGGCAGTAGGCAACTGTAACAGACGCAATGTGTGCCCGGTCGGCGCAGTATCAAACAATACGTGATCATATTGATTTAACACATCTTCATCGGATAACAGATGAGAAAATTCATCAAATGCAGCAATTTCAACTGTGCAAGCACCGGATAACTGTTCTTCCATCGTTGAGAGAACCGAATCTGGCAACTTACCTCGATAAGGACCGACAACTTTGTCTCGGTATGTTTTCGCAGATGCCTCCGGGTCAATATTACACGCGAATAAATTATTTACGCTTGGAATAGCTATTGGATCATTCGTCAATTCTACATCGAGAACATCCTGTAAATTTGAAGCAGGATCGGTACTTACTAAGAGAACTTTTTTTCCTTGATCGGCGAGAGATACTGCCGTCGCACAAGCTGTCGATGTTTTACCGACACCACCTTTTCCTGTAAAAAACAAAAACGGAGTTAGTACGGCTTTATTTGGATTGAATAATGGATACATGGTCATTCCTCCTTAGTTATCAAACTTGACTGAAACACGTACGCGTGGTTTTTCCTGTAGTTCAGCTGTCTTTACATTAAGCCATCCTGCTAACTCTTCGTTTGTCGGATAGGCACCCACTTTTACAACCTCATTATTCACAAGGATCAACGGAAGAGCATCTGGACCTTTTTCAAGAAGTACCTTATTCACTACTTCATTGTCTACAAATGCCCCTGGATCATTCCCAAGATTATAGCGAGTAATATCAAATTTCTTTTGTTCAAGTGAATAAACAGCCGATGCGACACGCGTTAATTCTGGATCAACACCTGGTCCGCAGACACCAGTTGAACAACACATTGCAGGATCAAATATTTCAACTTTTTTCATCATTAACATCTCCTTTATTAATATATAACTATATCCTTATATGTCTTTCACAAGGAAAGCCGAGATATGAATCCACGGCCAATTTTACTTATTCACCTGTTTTAGAGAAACGTTCAATTCTCGCACCAATTTCATCGCGTACACGCTGGAAGAACGCCCATTTCTCTTCATCCGTTCCTTCTGCTTTTGCAGGATCATCAAATCCCCAATGCTCACGTTTAATATGAGCTGGTGTCATCGGGCACTTATCATCAGCATCCGCGCAAAGCGTAACAATAAAATCTGCATTATTTAAGATTTGTTGGTCAATAATATCCGAAGTTTGATCCGTAATGTCAACACCAGCTTCATTCATGGCTTTAACAGCACTTGGATTGACCCCGTGTGCTTCAATTCCCGCACTAAGAACTTGCCATTCTTCACCAAGATACTTTTTACCCCAGCCTTCAGCCATTTGGCTACGACATGAGTTACCTGTACATAAGAAATATAGTATTTTTTTCGACATAATAAAAATCCCCTTTTTTGTGTTTTATTGTATGAATGATAGCCATAAATACAGTCCGATTAGTGTAATCAGAAGTGTAGGGACTGTTAAAATGATACCAATTTTAAAATAGCTACCCCAAGAGATTTTCACACCTTTTTGAGACAGTACATGCAACCACAATAAAGTGGCTAAAGAGCCGATTGGCGTTATTTTAGGACCTAAATCCGACCCGATGATATTTGCATAAATCAATGCTTCGCGAATCGGCTCTGTTGTATTTGTTTCCGATATTGCTAAGGCGTTAATCATAACGGTGGGCATATTATTCATAATCGATGATAAGATTGCCGCGATAAAGCCCATCGAAATCGTTGCTACAAAGAGTCCTTGATTCGCTGCCACTTGTATGACATCAGCCAATACACCGGTTAAGCCGACATTACGCAATCCATAGACGACAACGTACATTCCAACAGAGAAGAAAACGATAGCCCAAGGTGCCCCCTTTAGCACTTTCTTTGTTTGAACAGCAGGACTTCTTTGTGCCATAATCATAAAGAATATGGCCGTAATTCCAGCAATGATAGAAACAGGAAGCCCTGTAAATCCACTAGAGAAATACCCGATGAGTAACATGCTCAAGATCACCCAAGACAGCCGAAACATCTTGATATCCTTGATAGCATCCTTCGGTTGTTTTAAATCTGCTACTTCATAGTTTTTAGGAATACTTTTACGGAAGAATAGCAGCAACACCAAAATACTAGCAACTAAAGCAAATAAATTCGGGACAATCATTCGAGATGCATATTCGACAAAGCCAATACCGAAAAAGTCTGCGGAAACAATATTGACTAAGTTACTCACGACTAACGGCAACGAAGTCGTGTCTGCAATAAATCCACTGGCAATAATAAATGGGAAAATCATTTTTTCATTGAAATTTAAATTTCGTACCATCGCGAGCACAATTGGCGTTAGTATAAGGGCAGCCCCATCGTTTGCGAACAAAGCTGCAACGACTGCACCTAGAAGACTGACGTAAATAAACATGCGAATACCGCTGCCTTTAGCTAATCTGGCCATATGAAGGGCAGACCACTCGAAGAATCCAATTTCGTCTAAAATCAATGAGATGATAATGATTGCGATAAAGGCGAGTGTTGCATTCCAGACAATTCCTGTTACGTCAATGACGTCCTGAAAATTGACAACGCCTACTAACAACGCAATGATCGCACCAATACATGCAGACCATCCAATCGATAAATTTCTAGGCTGCCATATAACAAAAACAAGTGTAATTACAAAAATTAATGATGCGATAACAACTGAAGTCATTGAACTTTCTCCTCCCTATTCACAACAAACTCGAAGTCCTTGTGCTGTTAGTTCAGTAATCGAGTCGGTTTGTTCAGGAAGATGTTCAAGAATACTTTTGACAAATGGATAATCTTCATGACTTTCATTGATGGAGAAGAAAATCCATTGTCCTCTCCGTTCTTCTTTCACCAATTTAATATCTCTCAGTTTACGCAAATGCTGACTAATAGCAGGCTGACTCATTTTAAAAATTTCAACAAATTCACAGACACAGCATTCGTGTGACTTGAGTAACTTCATCATCGTCAAACGAGTTGGATCTCCGAGCAATTTTAATAATTGTGACGCACGATGAATGTTAATCGTTTCTGTCTTATTCATCTATCATCCCTCCGTTTCATAATCACTATATAAGCATATGCTTATATAGTCAAGTGTGTTACTTTGGAATTATATTGAAATAATAAACAACTACTTGCATAACGACTGTTTTTTGACGTGGATTATTTAGTAAATGAGCATCAATAAGAAAAGACAAAAAGCTGATTCTTCACGGGTCAGCTTTTTGTCTCTTATCGTTAGATGAACTTTATTCGCTAGTCTTCACGACTCTTGATTTCACGCAAACAGCACCCGTTTGTAGCAGAAGGCAAGGTGGAAACTCTCCTAAAAAGGAGCTTTAACCTGCACAGCACGAAAGTTTTGAGACATCTTTATCAAACGTGAGGGCAGCAAGCTTCAATCCTTCTGCCATTGTCAGATATGGTGTAAGTGTTTCGCGAAGATCCTCTATGGTCAAACCAAATTTTACTGCCAGTGTCGCCGCATAAATTACTTCTCCTGCATTTTCGGCGACTACATGAGCTCCTAATATCTTTAGTGTTTTAGCGTCTGCTACTAATTTAAAAACACCTGTTTTTTCGCGGTTAACCAAGGCTCTTGGGACAGCGTCTAATGGTAAAACTGATGTTTTCACTTCATAGCCTTTCTCTTTCGCTTGTTGTTCTGTTAAACCAACCGTAGCAATCGCTGGGGCTGTAAACGTAACTCCTGGAACTACTTCCAGATTCAGCTTTTTGTTCAGTCCACCGAGAGCGTTTCCAGCTGCGATTCCACCTTGATAAGCTGCCACATAGACGAATTGAGGACCAAGCGTGACATCACCTGCTGCATAGATGCGTGAATTCGTTGTTTTCGAATAATCATCAATTACTATTTCACCACGGGGGCCTACTTCAACACCTGCTGCCTGTAAATTCAATTTTTCCGTATTTGGCGTTCTTCCAGTAGCAACCAGCAATTGATCTGCTTCAATGGTTCTCTTTTTGCTATCAACCTCAACATAGACCTTTTTAGTGTCTCCATCTTGTTCGATTCGTTCAAAAAATGCTCCCGTCACTAAGTTGACCTCTTGTTCCATCAAGGCTTGCGTGATTGCTTTTGAAACCTCGGGATCATATTCCTTTAACAGACGCGGGCTTCTTTGCATCAATGTGACTTCTGAGCCTAGGTTATGAAAGAGTTGTCCCAATTCAATACCAATATAGCCAGAACCGATGACCGTAAGACGTTTGGGTACCTTCTTTAATTCAAGCAATGTCGTGCTTGTTAAATAATCAACCTCATCCAGTCCAGGAATGTTGGGCACTGCTGGTGAAGCACCTGTCGCGATTAAGAATCTTTTTGCTGATAACTTCATGCCATTCACTTCAACTGTTTTTTCGTCTACGAATTTTGCTTCGCCTTTGATTAATTCAAAGCCGTAGTCTTCAATCAGATCCACATATTTTGAGTTTCGAAGGTTTGTCACTAGCTCATTTTTCTGCATAATCAACGGTGCCAAATCAACGTCGCCCGCTGATGTGTGCAATCCGATGAATGGATTATCTTTTGCCAGACGATTAATTTCTCCAGCCCGCAGCAAAGTCTTTGAAGGAATACAGCCTATGTTAACGCATGTTCCACCTACCGTACCACGTTCAATGATGGCTACTTTTACCCCGTATTTCACGGCTTCGATAGCAGATGAAAAGGCAGCCCCACCAGAGCCAATGATGATGTAGTCATAATCATCTTCATCACCTAAAACAACCTTTTCTTGCGATTGTACTTCTTGTGCATTTCCTGGTTGATATTTCGCTTCAACAATTGCTTTTATCGCTGTTTCAACCCCTAAACCATTCGGTAGTTCAAATACAGCTTCGCCACGTTGGAAATCTACTTCAATCTCTCCTGCACCCATGTTTTCAAGAGCAACAACAACACGCTCTTCACAGCCCGTGAAAGTCATCCCTTGAACGTTTACTCGATACTTTTTCATATCAATATTCCTCCTTTTACTCGACTCCAAGACTAAATTTCTAAATTGCCGTCTCGATTGCCTGTAAGTTTTTTTCTATCATCAAAGGAAACCGTTACTTCGCCCGTGCTATCACTGACTTAAATGGCTGTTTTGACAATGGCTTCTACCTGTTCCACCTTTTATTTCTTCATTAAGGTTTCAATAATAGGACATTCAAAAATATCTTTGTTTTCTGGACATCTTTCTTTAAGATCTGTTAACATTTTTTCGATTTTTTTGAGATCTTCAATTTTACGCTGAATATCCTCTATTTTAAGAACAGTAAAATCATACATATCACGGCACTTCGCTTCATCGCGATCGACAACCCCTAGCAACTTGTCAATTTCATTTAAGGAAAAGCCCAGTTCCTGCATTCGCTTTATGAAATTCAATCGATCGATTATTTGTTGCGAATACATTCGGTATCCATTTTCAGTACAATCAGGCTCTGGAATTATGCCTATACGCTCATAATATCGAATGGTTTCTTTATTAACACCACACTTTTTAGCCAGTTCTCCAGTGCGAAATTGCATTTATCTCACCTCATACAAAGTATAAACCCTGTACTATAGTACAAGGTCAAGGGAAGTATTATTTACCGCATGTTGTATACTAATTTATAGTGAATTTTTTAATGGGGGAATTAATCTTTGGGAACATTAGATAAACTACAAACCTTTATCATGCTATTTGCTGTTGGATTAGGTCTTTTATTAGGACAGGTAAATATAATTGAACAATATGCAGTAAATCTAATTACTCCGTTTCTATTGTTAATGCTATATGGGTTGTTTTTAACAATTCCATTGAAACAATTAAGAAAAGCTTTTTCAAACATTAAATTCCTTGGAGCTAACACAATCATTAATTTCTTGTGGACACCAGTATTAGCTTGGGGTTTAGGATCCATTTTCTTATCTGATTATCCAGCTTTATGGATTGGTTTTATCATGCTTATGGTGACACCTTGCACAGATTGGTATCTCGCGTTCACTAGCATAGCAAAAGGAAACGTATCTCTCTCAACATCAGTTTTACCAATTAATTTAATTCTACAAGTCATACTTTTGCCAGTATATTTGCTGATTTTTGCTGGAACTATTGAATCAATCCCCATATCAACGCTTATAGAAAGTATAGTGATTGTATTGGTTATTCCATTTGCACTTGCCCATCTCACACGATTCTTATTTGGGAAAAAGACTGTTTTAAATAATAAGGTTATCCCTTTTTTCGCCAATGGTCAGGTTTTCGTTTTATCATTGGCTATTATGGCAATGTTTGCTTCCCAAGGTTCCTATTTACTCGAAAGTATAGAGATTATTTATATTTTAATTATTCCCATTTTGTTATTTTTTATTATTAACTATGTAGTAGGACGCTTCGTTGGAAAGTTTTTAAAGTTTTCTTATGAAGATTCGGTTAGCCTAAATATGACGATTATTGCTAGGAACTCCCCAGTATCTTTAGCTATAGCTGTGACAGCATTTCCTGATCAACCTCTCATTGCTTTAGCTTTAGTTATTGGACCTTTGATTGAATTACCCATACTTGCAATTGTGTCCCAAATACTACTATTCACAAGAAAAAAGAGTGAAAATAAAGGTTATCCTGTATAATCAGGATAACCTTTATTTTCCGCAATCTTGGCCCGTTTCCGGCATAAAGGCTTTATTACGAATTAGCCGATCTGTCCGCAATATTCAATTGCAGTAAGAATTACCGCACGCTACCAAGGAATTTAACAATAGGGTACAGGCAGGATTTGTACATTTACAAGGATAAATATTTTCTATAATCCTATATGTTTTCTATTCTTAGGAAATAAATACCTTGAAAACCGGTGATTGGACGTATTTCTTCTGTTTTTTCAACATAAATGAAGCTTATACACCTAATATAACTTAATTATATTAGGTGTACATTTGAAAGACCAAACCAACTTTTAGCCTTGTTTATTATTGGTGGTGTTGGATTATGATAGTAAACCACTAAATCCTCTTTCGCCCTTGTGCAACATACATAAAACAACTTTTCCGTACGTCTTAAAATTTTCGGGTATGACTGACCTTTTGAGGTAGTTAAACTACTCAATATATTATCATCGAATAAATATTCAAAATTATAGTTTGACCAATTTCCGTTATCTAATAAAACTAAGACATTATTATATTCTTCACCTTTTATTTTATGTTGTGTCGAAAACGGGGTTTTTCCATTAAGATAAGCATATAAATTTTGAAACTCTTTAAACCGAACTTCCTTCACTCGATTATATACATAATTCTTTTTCTCTTTAAAAGAATTGAAATTGTCATCCTTCCTGCATATTCTATTTTCGTGTGCAAATTCAATTACTTCTTCAATTTTGCTATCTGACATATCTTGCATTTTTTCGATAATCCTTTTTATTTCCTTCTTATCCGCTATAGATGTTATTTTAAATTCCGTTCTTCTTAAAAATTCATTATACTCCTCTTGTTCATAAAGATTAATGTTATCTTGAATCTTAAATAGATGTTTTATGATTTCATCCCTTTTGGAACTTGGTTTAGAAGGATCATCACTGTTATCCTTTTTATCGTCTATCAACATATCTTTATCCAAGTATATTTTTCTAAAGCTATCAAATGAAACTTTTTTAGCACTCTCGTATAGTTCTAGATTTTCATTGATAAATTCAAGCATTCCTCGGGTAGGTAAAATAGATTTTTTTTCACTTTCAGTTTTCCCCTCCAACAATGACTCAATAACTTCCCCAAATGAATAACCACTGAATATTGTTACATCGCCCTCATTCTTAATGTATTTAACAATTCTATCTTTATAAGCCAAAATCTTATCATCATCATAGATTTTCATTAATTCTTTAAATCCAGCTTGAGGCGCTATAAGATTGTGCGTCAAGTTTAATTCTTTTGTTTCATTTGTATTAGCAAAATCCCATTCTAAAGTTTTTTTCAATTGATTTAGTTTTTCTTCTTTTGTTGTATAGTAAAAGCTTATCTTTCCCTCTTTAATTTTTCCATCTTCCATATTGGGAGCTTCGGAATCGTCTGATGGCTCTTGAACTATCCCATCTGTCCTTAACTTATTTGCCAAATCAATAACTAATTTAGGGTTTCTTCTATTTTGTTTCTTTTTAACTTCTTTTATCTGATTTTCAGAGATATAACTCTGAAGATCACCAATACCACTATCGTAGATAGATTGCATGGCATCACCAAAGAAACCAACTATATTTTTTCCGTTCCCTTTTTTAAGGTGATTTAAAAAAATATCAACTACAAGTTCATCGCTATCTTGATATTCGTCAATAAAGATAAATTTAAACTTATCTTTTACTATCCTACAAAGCTTTGGATATTTTTCAAACATTAAGTTGGCTAAAATCAAAACTTCATCATGTGAAACTATTCCTTCCTTTATTAGCAGGTATTCTTTATATTGAATAGTCGCTTCACTGAAATAATTAAAGTCGATACGCTCGGGAAGGACAAGCCTTTTATGTATCTGCTCATTAATTAATTCTGCCAAAACTTTTTTTAATTCTATTTGAAATGACTTTATATTATCCCATAAAAATTCATGAATAGTCCCTACCGTTAAATTTTTATGTTGAATACGCCCTTCAATTTCATTAACTGCTGCGTTAGTATAAGTAATACAAGCAACCCTATCGGTAGGGTTTTCAATTAAGGCTTGATTTATTACTCCAACAAGCGAATAAGTCTTACCACTGCCCGCGCCCCCACTTAACAGGAAATTAAATCCACTGTCTATATGTTTAAATATTTGTTGCACTTCGTTCTCCAAGTCTACTCTTCTTTCAACCATTGTAATCCCTCCTTAATATAATTAGGGATTTCCCAATTGGAATACTCCTGGTATAATGTTCTTTCCTGTCTGGTTTTGATACAACACATATCGATTTCTTTCGTTTTACTATTTAATAATATCTCCATTGCAAATGCAGGTTTTTTATCAACCCCTTTTGCCATGTCATAAGAATCTATTTTACCTTTCACAAATTCTTTCATAATTTTTTGGGTCAGATTTGGAAAATATATGTTTCCTGTAAACTTTCCTTCTTCATTAAACGTGTAATCCTTAATGAATTCTTTATTAATATGAAAAAAACTGTCCTCGAAACTTCGTGCATGGTAAAGCTTATTTTCTTTATCTTTTTCTTCAGATTGATATTGAAAGAGAACATGTCCCTTTTTATTTACTTCCCAATTGTTTTCGTCATTATTTTTAATCAATGTTCTTTCAGTAAGTGATAATTTGGTTAAGGAATCAAATTCTATATGGTCTCCTAGGAAGTATTTTAAAGAATAATTGCTAGTACCACATCCCTCAGAAACCCGACAGGCCGTTTCTTTTGTTTTTTCTGTTCCGTCTGCATTTAATTTTCTATTCCCTTTTTCGTCTATGTCAAAATCGATTTTAACAGAATCTATATCAGTAATGATAAGAGATTTTATCCCTACAAAATCGATGAATTCTTCGAATACGTGTGAGTAAGCTCCAACTTCTATTATTGAAATATTTTGGGATAATAAAGGTAGTAAGGTAGTTCCATCATTTCCTATTTCATTTAGTTCATCCTCAATATCGATTTTTTTCATCATAGCAGGAAGAATAATTCTTTCTGTATCTCCTTCAATGAAAATGACTTTGTCAGCAAAAAAGAGATCCGATCTATGTAAAGTCAAATATTGTTTTAAAAATTTATAGTTGTTTTTCTTTTCGCAGTAAATTTCCTCTAAATCTTTTAGGCTTTTAGATTTAACATCATTCCCTTTTTTCCTGAAATACTTTATGTCTTCAAAATCACTCTCCGCAACTATATGCGCAGAATGGGTAGATATAATTGTTTGAAGCTTCCGAGGTTTTTTACCACTTCCAACTGATATACCCTCACTTAATAACGATTTTATGTTTTTAATAAATACCCTTTGCATCTGAGGATGGGTGTGAACCTCTGGCTCCTCGATAAATAAAAGATTTATATCAGCGGGATTTGAATCTTTACTCTTTTGAAACTCATGAAGAATTATCTTTATTTCAAAAATCATACTAATCAAATTCATATAACCTAGCCCATTATAACTTTCTGGTAATTCAATACCTGAATTGCCTGATCCATAAACAACTGTAGTATTATCCTGAAGCAACTCTTGATGTTGAAGTGTAGATGTAATTCTAATTGAAGATTGATCCTGTGTTGTCCCTCCGAATCTTCTTACATCTTCAATGATTTCATTAAACATCTCTCCATATATGTCCTCAAGCTTCTTATCAGTTTCAGTTAAAGCATCCTTGAATTTATCAATTACTGGCCTATTTACATCTTCATCTTCCATCTTTTTATAGATTTTAGCTGACTGTGTAGAAAGACTTCTTTCCTTATCCTTATTTGAAACATTTCTTCTGGCATTAATCCATTTGAAGTTTACTATATTTCCTATATTTATTTTTTCTTTTAATAAGTCTGTATAAACACTATCATTTCCATTCTCAGTTTCAGTATCATAAAGAATACTTTTCTTTGATGTTGTAAAGTATTTTTGGAAGTTCTGTTTGAGAAATGATAAAATCTCCACCTTTTGAATAGACTCCGATTTTCTTTGACTATTCATAGCCGTATAATCATTTTTAAAATCAGAAAATCCACCTTCCAGAAGTCTATATTCAAATCCGAGTATAATTACTTTGTTTTCTGGGTCTAAATCCATTATGATTTTATCCCCTATGTTGGACAAGTCATCATTATCTTCATATTCAATAAATAATTTTAAAGAGATTCCTAAAAAAGGAAAAGGTTCATCCGCTGCATTAGGATAAGAGTCAGATTCCAAATGTGATTTTAATTCATCTCTAAAATCACTATTAAAATCATCAAAAGAAAACGGGCTACCATTTAAAAATTTATCTAATATAAGTAATAAAGAGGTTTTCCCACAATTATTTTTTCCTAATATTAAGCTTAGATTATCTTGCAATTCTATTGTGATTTTTTTGAGCAGACGAAAATTTTCAATCTTTATTTTTGATATCCTCATAATTCTCACACTCCACATCAATAATTTATCTTTTTTAAAAACTATATATTTTTACAAAAGGTCTTATTTCTTTTTATAACTCAGAACCTACTGTATTTTGCGAAAGTAGTACAGTAAGTATAGCATTCGTAATTATAAGTTCCAATGTCATCCACCTCTACCATTTACGTAAATCTAAACCGAAATATCAAGATAAACTAGTTCGTAAAAGTACACTTTTACGAACATACTAAAAGGAATAGCAAAACATAAAAAGGGATGTCCGTAAAACTAACAAATTAGTTTGCGAACGTTCCTTTCTCTGTGTATACTTTTACGAACACATAAAGGTATAATAATAGAAACTAACGTTCTAGGAGGTGCGAGTTGGAGAATCGAAAATTTGGATACGTTCGGGTAAGCTCAAAAGATCAAAACGAGAGTCGTCAAATGGATGCAATGAAAAGTATTGGAATTGGCAACCGTGATATTTTTCTCGATAAGCAATCAGGAAAGAACTTTCACCGCGAACAATATCAACTAATGAAACGAATAATTAGAAAAGGGGACATTCTTTATATTCATTCTTTGGATCGATTTGGACGTAGCAAAGATGATATTTTAAACGAGTGGCAAGAACTTACAAAGGAAATCGGGGCTGATATAGTGGTACTTGATATGCCTTTGTTAGATACTACAAAATATAAAGACAGTATTGGTAATTTCATCTCGGATCTTATCCTCCAAGTTCTTTCGTGGCTTGCTGAAGACGAACGAGATAGAATTAGGACCCGTCAACGTGAAGGTATTGATTCAGCTCTTGTGAATGGCGTAAAATTCGGTCGTCCTTCAATCGAAATAACGGATGAATTCATTCAGGCTTATGATAAATGGCAGTCTGGGGAAATTACAGCAGTTAAAGCGATGGAGGAAGCCGATATGAAGAAAACGTCGTTTTATAAGATGGTGAAGACGTACAAAAGTCTATAATTAATTTTTAATTTTTTGAAACGTAAAAAGCCACCTTCCGAAGAAGATGGCTTTTCCTTTTTGGATCGCTCGATGCGATCAGGTAATATCTTTTAGGCCGCACTACAGATAAATCTGCAAGGGCAATATTAGTATATGTACTCTCTACATTCTCTATACTAAACGTTTTTCACAAAAAATCAAGCGAAAAGTTCACTTTTTTGTATAGAGGCGTCTGATTTTATCATCAATTAAATCCATTTGTATATCATTCAACTTGAATACACCGTCTTTTGTCTTTCTCGGCTTATATATTCTTAGTTTACTTATAGGACGTATTTGATCAGGAATCGCAACAGATCTTTTGTCATTCAGTGCTTTGATTACATCAAGAAAAACACGATCTCTATGCAGGTCTTCTACAGCCTCATCATCATCCATAGAGGATAGTGGAACAACATTTAAATTAGGATTCTTCTTCGAGCTGTCTTTAACTACAACCGCGTAATGCATACCTCCATACTCAGCGCCTACATTAAAACCGAAATGAGCAAGGACTATTTCTGCCCGTTTGTAGGCTCTCAAATAAGATGGATCAAAGCTTTCTTCCCATTGTAGATAATTGTTTTGGATTTTCATCCAATCTAAAAATATCCCACCTCTTTTTTCATTCATTTGTTCGATGGTTTTTTTCAAGTCTTCGAGTTCAAGGGCTAATTTTATAGCTAAGTCTTCATTTTCATATAGTTTTTTATCAGTCATATTTGTTCCCCATTTTCTAGAGTGAAGATCCCTCACATTTTACTTCTATTGTATCAGCAATCTTCAGCCCAAATGATATTCGTTATAGACAATTCTCATGATCTTGTTTTCAACTTTAGAAGAAACGTTGTTTCCATTCAACGTTTCTATCTTTATTTCTTTGAATAAATCTTGTATGGGTTATGATTTACAGCTTTTTATTTCTTTCGTATGTTTTGAATTTGGTAAGTCGCAAAACAACGGCAATCTTCATGAAAAGGGGGATGATTCTTTCCTATTAATGCCTCTGAAACATTCGCTGTATGACCTTCAAACTTCGCACATTTAGAACGAACCCTTTCATCTTCCATTGTATTTACAGTATAAGACATTAAAAGACCTTCCGAATTTCCTTTTAATGCTTTATCAAGTTTTTCCTTTGCCATTTGGTGTTTATCATATGCCATTATGTTTACCTCACTTTTCTTTTTCTCTAACAAACAGTATTAGCCAATCTCTTTATTTAGCTCATCCGAATAAGTATTAGGAACATACGGATTCTTTAATGAATCATTCGTTGATAGAAAATAAATTCGACGACACAATCGCTTCTTCATCGAGTAATTTTTCTCTGAAATCCTCTTTGAATTTTTGTTTATATTCCTTATCACCAGAATAAAATCTGATTCCAAGAAGTCGTATCTCTTCATTTTCGCTTAATACCTCTATGTCTGGATTAGTAGATAAGGACATCAAGAAATCTTCTTTCCACTTATCTTGCGTGTGTAAGTGTTCACCTTTTGGTTCTAAGAATACTTGGTAGGTACATTCAGTATCTTTTAGATACAATAAAAAGTCAGGCATGAATCCCCTAGTACTACCTATTTCAACAATCTTTACTTTTCGTTCATTTCGAATCAAATAAACCTCTTCGTATTTTTGTTGAAGCTGTTCCATGTAATCATTAATAAAGTCAATCATATTACTTTCTAGCCCATTGACGATAGCTTGGTCATATATATACCAATCATGATCCCGCATATTCCGTGTTTTTACGACTTCATTCATGGTTTTAACACGACTTTGCACTTGGTTGATTTCAATAAAGTAGTCCTTTATTAGTTCCGTAAACATAACGCCTTCAAAATAAGGTGTACCCCTTACTTTCATAAAATTTAACCTAATATTATTTTCAGCTTGCGATAAAAATTTCTCTACAATAGAAAGTTTTTGTTCAGGGGCTAATTCATTAACAGTTAAACCTGATGGTACTGATACCTGAATGACTAAGCTGCCTAAAAATTTATCACTTTCGATGAACTCTTTAACACTTGTGATGCTAGGAATATATTCTTTCAAATTGTTATATCTATAAAACGTGTTTCGTTGAATTGCTTTTTGCAATAACGACCTCGTTACATGAAGTTTTTCTTCTCGTCTTTGCGTACTAGACTCAGTTTCTGCATCTGTGCCAAATTGCTTTTCAATTGACGATTCAAAAGACATTTCAAAAAAGGATGATACATTGTAATCCTTAAACGATTGATAATCGGCAGAAGTTGTTGGTATGACTTTATTAATGTATATCTTTCCGTTCTTAAACAAATCCGACTTCTTAAACTTGGATTTGATTTTTGCTTCTAATCGACTCGCACCATCTTCTTTTATCTGGATATTGGCTGCTTCGAGCGATTTTGTTAAATTATTAATATAAGCACTTTCGTTTATGGTGTGATAATGAAGTGTTTCAATTACTTTTAATTTACTATCACTTAGATCGTATCTTCTTTGATAAGAGTTTTGATTATCTTGTACAAAAGGGTAATACCTCGCACCACGACCAATCAATTGTGCTTCGCTATCCGTCGTCGTCTTCGTATGTGTAGCCCCTTCACTTATCCGTACAATATCGAACAGATTGAGTACATCCCATCCCTCATTCAATTTGGCGACCGCAAAGATTGTCCGAATCGGATTGTCTGATTCCTCTAAGCTATTCAATAAAATGGCATTACTTTCAGATATAAAAGAGGAATCGTTCGCATTTAATGTCGTTTCACTCGTGAAATCCCACTGTAAGTCCTGTACAAGCTGAATCAAATCCTTATCTTCATAATAACGGAATACCTTTCTCCAAATGCTTGCTGCGTTTTGATATACAGCAAGACCATGTTCTATTGATTTTTTTAGTTGTGTAATTGATAAATTTTCAACCATCGCAATAAATTTGTTGTTCGCATTAAGTGATGTAGCAATTTTGTTCGACTTGAAAAGAATGATTGGTTTCAGATCAATCCCATTGTCTTTTGCTATATATTTTCGATACTGACTTAACAACATTGCGTGTAACATCTTTTGGTCATCTTCTTCATTCGTTTGTAGGAGTACTACGTTCTTTGAATAACGATCCTCCATAAACCTTCTTAAATCATATTGATATACGATTTTATCTTGGTACTTATCGAACAAGGAATCATTTGTTAAATCAATTGTAGCTGTAAATTCAAGCAGTCTATTTGCTTGATTCAATCGAAGTATACGGTTTACTGTACTTTCCCACGTTCGTTCTCCTGCTTCTTTTGTCGTCAACTTTTTTTTATCTTTTTTGGTCAAAGCGTTAATATGATGTGCTTCATCAGCTAATAGAACAAGCTTCATATCCTCTAATGAATCATACGTCAACCCATTTTCTTTCGGGTTATTTAAATCCGCATGTAGCTTATGGATTGTTGTAAGTTTTAAATAAATAGTATTATCCGCAGGACTGGCTGGGAAGACATCCACAACTTGAATAGGTATTCGCAATCCATCGACTACAATACCTTCTTGATTGAATAGATATTTGGATGAAGCCGTATTCGTTAAGTTCTCATACGTTTTTCTAATGATGGCATCACTATCAACAAAGAAGATGAAGTTTTGATGCCCCTTCTCTTTAAATAAATATAATATTGATCCCGCAAGCACCAACGTTTTACCCGAACCAGTTGCCATATGGAACAATAAATGGTTGAAAGAAATATCCGCAGCATCGGATTGTTGGGTGTATATCAATTGTCTAAGTGCTTGTTCTTGATAAGGTCGCATTTCATGACTTAAATTATCATAAATGTATTGTGGTACTTCTGGTGGCTTCTCAAATATGTCGTTAAAACGTGTTTCTATTCTAGCATGTAATATTTCGTTACTCATTATCACTCACTCCCTCATTCTTATAGAAGGAATGGTTAAATTTCTTAACTGATTCTGGAACACCAAATTGTGAATCATCCATTTCTGAATAGCTTAAATAGAGTTGGTTCATGTCTAATGTTTCAATTAATATCTGTTTCTTTTCTTCTAATGAAAGTCCTGAAAAATCACTATTATCTATCGCAACTTTTTCAATATCCACTTTAAAGTTCAAAAATGCCGACTTATTTAATTCATCTATCGCTTCACCTAAATCACCTTCATTTTTTGCTTGTTGAATCATAGTGACAAAGTGCATATTTAATTCGTGAAGTTCTGCATAGACAAAGCTACCCCCACCCTGCCATTCAACATCTTTGGATATACCACCTTGTTCCCCCTCGATTACCTTTTGCAAGCGTGGAACAGAAACAGTATTAATATAATCCATCTGTTCAATTCCAATAAACTGACGATTCATTTTCATAGCAACAGCTTGTGTTGTTCCTGAACCCATGAAGAAATCCAATACAATATCGCTTTCATTTGAACCTAAATGAAGTATTCGATGTAGTAAGTGTTCTGGTTTTGGCGTAGCAAAAGAATCAACGTCTTCAAGGGTATTGACTTCTTTTTTCGCATCTTGATTGTGACCTACTTCTGTATGCTTCCAAACAGTTGTTGCGGTAACGCCATTTTTCACTTCACTTAAAAAGCGCTTAATACGTGGTACATTATTACCTTCTACACCAAACCAGATTCTATTATCTTTAATCATTTCATTTAGCTTGTCTTTCGTTACCCTCCAACAATAAGTATTCGGTGGATTAACTTTTCTACCTGAGGGTGTTGTTATCGTATAGTCGGTATTTGCATTATAACTTTTTACCGACAAATCACCAGAAGTCCATACTCCTCTTAAATCATTATCAGGATTACTATATCTACTATCCATTTCTTCGCTTCTTGGAAGTAAATTGGGACGCCATATTTTCTTGTTTTTAGCAAATACTAAGATATGGTCATGGCTATCGGATAGCCAGGTTGCATCATTTTGTGGTGAAAACTTCTTTTCCCAAATAACATTATTAATAAAATTATTTGATCCAAAGACCCCATCACACAATACTTTCAAATAATGTGCCCCATCATCGTCTATTGAAATCCATAATGAACCATCTTCCGCTAGAAGTTCCCTTGCGATTTCCAGTCTGGTTTTCATAAAAGTAAGCCACGTGGATAATTTAAAGTTTGAGTTATAACCAAAAGTATCATCATTTTTTTTATCTATAAAATAATATGGTGGATCAATAAAGATTTGCTTTATTTCTCCTGCATAACGACTTTTCAATGAATGCAGTGCAATCAAGTTATTGCCTTTAATGATTAAATTATCATTATCATTCACTTCATTTATCTCTTGTTCACCATGTTCACTATACTTTTTTACATTTGATAACACTTTAGGCGTGAGCATTATGTCAATTTCTTCTTTTGCCAAAACATTGTGATAGTAGATTTCATTCCTATCAACATCCTCGGTAGACATGCCACCTTCAAGCACACAGTCTTTATGCGGGAAGTCTACTACTACATCGGTATTGTATTTTAAATATCTCCCATCGCTCGTCAAACCGATTTCATTGCTGAATTTTGTATAACTGTTATCCCAATAATTTTTGAATCGCAGCATACTAATAAATTCATCCGACTTAAAGATGAATCCATTTTCTACTTTTAATGAATAAGCAGCTTTAACGTTTTCATTTGAAAGTAGCGCTTCTAATAATTCAACACGGTAACTTCTTAAATCCTCTATCACTTTTGATTTTATTAAGGTATTGTTTTCCCAGTATTCAGGGAATGCAAGCAATGTAGCATTTATCTCTGATATTAGTTTTGTTTCCATTTGGAAAGTCCCCTATCTAGTTCCTTGTTGATTATAGTTTTAACTTTCTTTCCCTTTAAAATAATCCACCAAAGCCTCTTCAATCATTACGTAAATATTCTTGTCTTGAATAACCGCTTGCATCTTCAACTCTTGGTGTAGATCCGTCCGCAGGTCAAATGAAACCCTCTTCCTTTCAACCTTGGAAGAAACGTTGTTTTCATTAAACGTTTCTTCCTTTACTTCTTCGGATAAAGCTTGTGAAGGGGTTAGTCTATTTTGTTGGCGTTTCAAGTTTTTAATTTCCTCAATCTTTGACACGTTCCATCAGCTCCTCATAGAAATGTAAATATTGCTCTAATGCTTTTTTAAGCTCTTTATTCTCTTTGAACCCATACAACGATAATCGTCCAACAGGAGCTTTTCTTGTGATTACGGTTTCAAATACCAGATTCGGAAAGTCTTCTGCAATTATTTCATTAAAAGCTTTTGAATCACTTCTCCGTACATCATTCATCGTTCGTAAAATCCCAATCGCTTCTGTCTTTCGTTTTCCAATTTCAAAAGCGCTTTCAATTGAATCCATGAAGTTAGGGATTGCAGAATAGCACCAATTTGAACACTCATACATCACAACAACAAACTCACTTGCACACAATGCATTGGTTGTTTGTTCGCTTAAAGAAGGGGGGGTGTCGATTAAAATAAAATCGTATTCATCCCGTACTTGATCTAATAAGTTGTCCAAAATTAGCGTTGGACTTCCAGAAAAAGAAATTGTATCGCCTGAGTAGGTTTTGGAGGTGTACATCCATCTCGCGAAAGTGGCCAAGAAATTGTTAGCTGGTAACAAATCTAGATTTTCCTCGACTTTATATAAATAATCATGCACATTGTTCTGCTGCATCGCTTCAAGAACCGATTTCCCTATAAATTCATTCGAGGACATTCCAGATAAAAGTTCAGTTAAATTACCCTGTGAATCCATATCTATTACAAGAACACGATAGTCATTCTCTTTCATTAAGTGGGCTAAGATTCCTGTTGTCGTGGATTTTCCACATCCACCTTTCTGGATACCCATCGTAATTGTTTTCGCCAATTCATCACCCCTACAGTTTGATTTAAATGTTGGAATAAAAGAACGAAGAAATAAACGTTTATTCTCTATGACTCTCTCTAAACCTATATCTAACAAGGGGGTTAGTCAAGTTCTTTCGGTAATAAAACGGTTTACTTCTCTTTATATTGAATTTAGGGCTTTGACGGTCGTATTGAATGGCAAATCGTATTAAAATGTTGAACAGGATGACTTATTTCATATTTGAGCAGGCCGATCTTAAAATCAAGCACAAAAACTATAAAACATATTGTAACTTAGTTAACCTGTTGTAAACCGTGTATTTATGAGGTAAACTTTATATATTAGGGTTTACTAAACGATTAAAGGAGTGAAAGCCATTATGAGTGATATTGAAGAAAAACGTGACAAAACGAAAGCATTTAAAGCTTCACCAAAGAGTCTTGCTGCAATCAATGAGATTATTAAGAAGTCGGGGAAAAATGACACCGAGTTTTTCGAGGAATTAGTGAACGATTTATTAATCAAGGGACTAACAGATACAAATGATGAAAATATTTCAGTGAATTTACGCAAGCACTTTGAAAGTGATGTGCAGAAATTAAAAAATGCCACGAATTCGATTCTTTCTATTTTTGTTTCTCAAATGGAAAACATCTCTGTAGAAAAGAATCAATGGCACGTAGCTACAACGAAACAGTTGGAGGAAAAACAAGAAGCGTTTGAGAAACAACTTAATAAATATATCGGTTTGAAAGAGGAATTTGAGGCAAAGAAACAAGAAGCCATTAAGTTTGAACAGGATAATGATTCCTTACAAAAAGAAAGAGATACTCTTATAAAAAGAACCAGCGATCAAGAACAGTTGATTTCCGACCGAACTGAACGCATCCAAGACTTTGAAACAAGAATTAACAAGTTAAATGAAACCATTGTAACTAAAGATGAGCAGTTGAAAGAATTTTCTCCAATCGTTGAGCAGAAGAAAGAACTGGAAGTAAAGAACAGCAGCCTTAATATCGAAATAGAGAACTTGAAAAATGCTCATCGGGAAACCCTCAAAAAGAAAGAAGAACAGTTAATTTTTGAATGTGAGAAAGAAAAACATAGAGTAGAAACAAAGCTACTAGAAGGTTTCAATCTAGAAAAAGAGAGTGTGCGAAGCGAAACACGAAAAGAGACTGAAATTGCTATTCGTGAATTTTACTTGGAGGAAATACAACGTAAAGAGAAGGAAAGATATGAAGTAGAAAAATCCTATAAGCTTCAAATAGAAAAACTACAACTAGAAATTGAAAACAAAAATAACGCAAAATAAACTACTTGTACTTTATTTTGCGTAAAAAAAAA